>DNTK01000115.1 GCA_003508755.1 Bacteroidales bacterium
TCTTCCAATACAGGCTTATCGTCTACTTTTACAGCGCCTACTTTCTTTGGATTAAAGGCATCTTTAAAATGTTCAATATCCGTTTTAATATTGAAGTTGGCCTCAATATCGAGTGGTAGCACGATAAAAAACCATTTGCCACTAGTTGGAACTTCCTGGTTACCAATAAACAACCTGGAGTCTTCCTTAGATTTATACGTTGCCGGACGATCTGTATCTTTTTCGAACCGGATGGTATAGATTTCTCCTTCTTTTAATTGAAGTTCTTTGGCCAGGGCAGTGAGGTCAATTGTATTGCCGGTATTTTTATACGTATCCGAAAGATCTTTGAGTGCCGATTTATATTCGTTACTTAGTGGTTTCATGCCGGCTGTAAACTGGTATCGCATGCCGGACTCGAGTTTAATGTCGGTTCGTTTTACAGGTTTCGGGCTTAAGAACTTTTTAGCGCGTTCGTCAAGAGTTAGGTTTGTGTTATACATTATATCACTGGCAACTGCATTTTCATGCTGAATCACCATTTTGTATGCCTCTTCGGGCTGAAAACCAAAATTAAATCCTGCTTGATCTTCTGAACCAATATTATATTCTTCCCCATCGCTCATGTAGAGATTTATTTTATCACTTTCCATGCCGGTTTTGCGCTTAAACTTGTACGCCTCGTACTTTTCCTTAATGTCAAGCAAATGCAAACGATAAATATCCTCTTCTCCCATTCCGCCGGGACGGTTCGAACAGAAATAACCTGTAAAACCCGATGGTGTAAAGGAAAGACTGTAATCATCATAGGGAGAATTTATTTCATCGCCCAGGTTTCTGACCTCCGGGTTCTCATCCGTAAGATTTATCACGTACAAATCCAGGCCTCCAAGTCCATTGTGCCCTGCTGATGAGAAGTACAACAGGGAATCATTCCTTACAAACGGATACAGCTCATCTTTAGAAGTATTAACCGCAGAACCCAGGTTGGTAGGTTTACTCCAGGTCCCTTCAGATAAGTCGCTGTAATAAATATCCAGACCACCTGAACCACCAGTTGCATCCGACACAAAATACATTCTGGTGCCGGCATTGTTAAATGTGATATGACCCAGATTGCTTACACCTCCTATGTTCTGTTTTACAAGGCTAATCGCACTGTTTTTATCGGAAGGAACAGGACTTCTGTATGCAGAAAGACCGGTATTTATTGAAGAACCGCGGCTTATATAAAGCTTATTATTCTTTTTATCATAGCCAACAGCATGCTCGCTTTCTGATGAGTTAATATTCTTATTTAACATATTCAGGCGCCCCAGGCGACCATCATCCAGAAAGCTCGAAGTAAACATAGTGTAATAATCATTTCCCGAAGACCCATACAGGTTTTTTCGTGTGCTCGCAAAAATTACATTGTTCCCAACTACAACAGGAGCAATTTCCGACTCAGGAGTATTGAGAACACTTTCATTCTCTACCAGTATTCGCCTGGTATCTTTATACATTTTAGCGCGGGCTTCTGTGGAGCCAATGTATCCACTGATTTCTTCGGTAACAATTTTATTATATTCCGCTATCTGCCTTTCAAATCCGGCAATATCTTTATTTTTCAATAAGAGCAATGCATAATCGAGTCGATGCTCATTTGGAATATGCAGGTCGGTTTCAAAAATTATCCGATAACTTTCGGCTGCCTGATCGAATAAATCAAGAGCCGTAAAAGCTTCTGCTTTTCTCAAGACTGAATAATAATTTGCAGCATCTTTTTTATAGGCCATGTTGTAGTATACAATTGCCTTTTTGTACTTTTTCTGATCGAAATAGTAATCGCCTTTTTCATCATAAACGTTGCGTATTTCGTTGATGCTTGTTTTCTTTTGTGCATAGCAATAGCTATTTAATAATCCGAACATCAAAAGGAATAGTAATAATCTCATTATAAATATGTTTTTGCTCAATGTTTCTCTTAATTATTATAAAGTGAGTATTAATTTAGATAAAAAAACCGAATAATGCAGAGCATCCTGTGCTTAATTTTTAAGCAGGTAATTTTTACCCCAAAATGTATGATCATCCAGTGCAGATTTCTGTCAGACAAATTTTAAGCTTACTGAGGTGTCCGCTTTTCTGGCTTAAGAACGAGTTGATTCAAAAAAGCCGCGGCTACCAGAATAACAATAAATCCGCCTGCATATAAAATGCCTTTTGGCAATGGAGCAGGATCTCCGGTGGCATATGAATGCAGTCCCGACAAGTAATAGTTTACACCAAAGAACGTCATCAGCACCGAAGCATAAGCAAGGAGTGCCAGGGTATTGAATAATAAAGTCTTTTTTAAAGCAGGTACTAATCTCATATGCAGAACCAGTGCATATACAATTATAGTAATGAGTGCCCAGGTTTCTTTCGGATCCCATGCCCAATACCTACCCCAGGATACATTGGCCCATACAGCTCCTAAAAATGTTCCTGTGGTAAGCAGGTATAACCCGATTATTAGCGAAAGGTCTACAATTCGTGTAAGTTTATCTATATGCTGTTGAAGGCGATTGGCATTGGACCTGTTTTGAAAAACCATCACAAACAGATTCACCAACGCAATAATGCTTCCTACTCCTAAAAATCCGTAGCTCGAGGTAATAACCGCCACATGTATGACAAGCCAGATGGATTTTAATACCGGTACCAGGTTGGTTATTTGGGGATCCATCCAACTCATGTGTCCGGCAAATAAATATATCCAGGCAACGATAGCAGCAACTGCTGTGGCTGTTTTATCTTTTCCGGCAAACAATACTCCCGCTAAAACACATGACCAGGCAATAAATATCATTGTTTCATAAGCATTGCTCCATGGAGCATGACCTGCAATGTACCAGCGTGCAGCCAGACCAAAAGTATGCAGAACCAATGCCAAACCAATCAAAACAACGAGGCTCCGCTGTATAGTTGAAACTTGAAGTTGCTTATAAAACATTTGCAACAGAGAGGTAAATAACAATATACCACCCAGAATAAGGTAAACATAAGAGAGTCGCTTAAAAATATGTGCTTTATAATACCCGATTTCCAGCTTTATCCTGGCTGGTGCCGGTAAATCTTTGCCTTCGGCGTATTGGTAACTATGGAAGGCTGCAAGAAGCTCATCAGCTGTATGCCAGTTTCCGCTTTCCAGAGCATTTCTTATTTCGGCAAAATAGACAAAGAGACCATTGTAAAGCAATACCGAATCGGAAGTGTGAATATTACCGGCAACATTGATGGGATTGTACCAGGCAGAAATTGAATCGTTCGGATTGGGGAAAATATTAAGCATATATCCTCCAAACCATTGATAGAGGATGTTTAGCCGTTCATCGAAACGAATCAAGTCGTTTTGTGCTTTGCTGCGCTTTGCAGGGGGCAACCGATATGCTCGTGCTGCCTCCATTGATGATATAAAATAGCCTTGTCCTACCCAACATTCTCGCAGCGAAACTCGCTTATTCTCAATATCGATTAACTCAGGGACTTTCTTACCAGCATACACAAGGGGTTCTTTTTGCCAAATTTCGGGATAAACAAACATTCCCAAAAGTACCTGAACTGCTTTCTGACCATTGTATTCATTACCCCTGTATACCTTCCTGAAAACATCTTCCATGAGTGTATTCAGGGGTTTGGTTCTACCTTGCTCGTCGTGCACAATTAGCTCACCGAATTTCTGGGCATGATGCAGCGGTATGACCGGCAATGAATCCATGCCATTGCCGTGCGAATTCTGTGTTAAAGCAACCAGAAAAATCAGCAGGATGCTTGCTTTTTGAGTTAATAATTTAAAAAACCGGCTGTTTCTGTTTATGAGGCTAAACACTATTCCCATTATCATTAGAAAATAACCAAGGTAAGTTATTGCTGTACCAGCAGTATCGTATTTAACAGCCAGTATGGTACCCTTTTCATCTTTTGTATACGATGACTGGTAAAACCTGTAGCCACGATGCTTGAGAATATTATTCATGAATATTTTGCGTTCTTCTGCTATTCCTTTCTCTTTATCATGAAGAAAAACAGTGCTTTGATAACCCGATGGATTCCTGGAACCCCTATAATATTCTATTTTAAAGTCGATTAGGTGAAGGCTGAAGGGGATTTGATGTACAATGGTACCTGTTGTAAAACTATTGGAACTCTCTCCTTCGTTAATAACCATTGTTCCATCGATACCCAGATATCGGGTAGCACCTGCACCGAGAATAATCAGTACAAAGGCGATATGAAAAACAAACACACTTAACTTTTCGGCTTTATAAAGTTTTCTGGTAACAATGCTCAAGGTAAGATTGAGCATGCCTAATACCAGAAGTAATTCAAACCATTTTGCCTGGTAGACCAACTGCCAGGCCATTTCTGTACTTTGCTTGTGTTCAATAAAAGTGGCAAGTGCAATGCTAAAACCAAAAACCAGAAGCAAAACAAGCATCAGTACAGGTGAAGCAATAATTGAAATTAGTTTTTTCATGATTCTTGAGAACTTAGCTGATATGAGATAAAATTATCATTTCAAAAGGGCACCAAATACTTTTTTAAATTTCTCAATTTTTGGATGAATAACCAGTGAGCAATATTGCTGGTTAGGATTGTTCTTATAATAGTCACGATGGTAGTTCTCCGCCGGGTAGTAAACATCGAATGGCTCAACCACTGTAACAATCGGATTTTCCCAGATTCCTTCCTTATTAAGTTCTGCTATCGATTTTTCCGATAGTAGTTTTTGTTGCTCAGAATGGTAAAAAATTACCGAGCGGTATTGTGTTCCCAAATCGCCACCTTGCCTGTTTAGCGTTGTCGGATCGTGTGTCTTAAAGAAAACTTCAAGCAACTGTCCGAAATTTATTTGATTCGGATCAAATT
>DNTK01000053.1 GCA_003508755.1 Bacteroidales bacterium
ATACTTATGCGCTTTCTTTGCCTGTTTTGCTTCCGTAAAATGTTGATATTGCCACCGGGCAATATTTATTATGTCTTTAAAATTATATGTCCCTTTTAGATTTGAAATATATGCGCGCGCATATTCAGGAATTAGTTTCCCCTGAAAACGTTCGGCCAGGTTTTCGGCAATGGTGGTTTTCCCGGTTGATTCGGGTCCCGTAATAATTATTGTGCTGCTTCTTGTTCTTTCCATTGTTTATGCCACTGATAATACCCCACAAAAGCCATAATGGTGTAAACCAAAAATAACACAGTTGTCGGGTACAAACCTTTGTAAATGTATAGCCCTATAGAAAATGCATCAATTACAATCCAAAAAATCCAGTGTTCGAGCATTTTTCTGGCCAGCATCCAGGTTGCAGTAATGCTTGCTGCAGTTGTAAAGGAGTCTAAATATGGAACTGTGCTATCGGTAAAGTTAATGAGTATGTAAGCTATTGCTAAATAAAACACACCGGTTGCAACCAGCAGAATCAGGATTTCATTAAAGCTGGTCCGTGTTACCGGCATTTTCTTCTTTTTTTCACTTCCGTAATATGCCCAGTGTATCCACCCATAGATACTAACCACAACATAATATAGATTAATACCCATATCTGCATAAATCTTACTTCTAAAAAATACAAATGCTATTAACCCGGAGGATACTAATCCGAAAAACCAAAGTTTTATGTCTCCCTTAATGCTGTAATATAGGTATATCAGACCAGAAACAGTAGCTATGACTTCAATATACCGGTCACTGATCCATTGCATGGTCTGGCTTATCCATGCAATTGTATGGTGCATAAGTAGGAGCTCCATTAATAAAATACCTCCTGGTAGTAGGTATCCCAATCTCTGAGAACATCGAGTGCCTTTAAGTAGGTTTCAGTGGAGGTATTGTAGATCTCGAAGAACTCACTTCGCCCATAAATATCGCGAGCCATAAACGCTTTGAGCATGAGTTTAATTTGAGCGCCGGAAACCTCCAATGCTTCATCGTCGCGCACGAGCCCTTCTTTTTCGGCATATATAATAAATCTCTCAAAAAGCTTGTCGCTTAGGGTATACCCTTTTTTAAATGCCTGAAATTGAGGATAAGCTTTAAGCAGTTTATCTCGATTATTGTCGACGTACTCTAATATAAACTCATTAATTATTCCTTTTCGGATTAAATCGCGGTAATAATCGCTGTAATAAGTGGTATCGAAAGGTATAAAAATATCTGGCATAATACCGCCTCCACCAAATACAGCTCGCTCTTTAACCAAGGTTGTGTGCATCAACGAATCGGGAAAATCAATGCTATCTTTTGAGGCTAATTCGCCTTTTGAATAGCGGCTGTATATCTCAAGATGGTATTCTTCTGATCCATTTATGAATGGTTTTTGAATTAATCTGCCAGAGGGTGTGTAGTATCTTGCTATTGTTATCCTTACCGCTGATTCATCAGGTAACAGCATTTCACGCTGAACCAGCCCCTTACCGAATGACCTTCGACCCAGCACTATTCCTCTGTCCCAGTCCTGAATTGCTCCGGACACAATTTCACTAGCCGAAGCAGAACCTTCATCGATTAAAACAATTATTTTCCCATTTTCAAATCTTCCTGCCGAAGTTGTCAGGTATTCTCGTTTGGGGCTATTCGCTCCTTCGGTATAAACAACCAGGCGATTGGCCGGTAAAAATTCATCGGCAAGTTTTACTGCTGCATCGAGATATCCACCTCCATTTCCAGTTAGATCGAGCACAAGGTTTTGAGCGTTTTTTTCTTTCAAAGCAATAGCAGCTTCTGAAAATTCTTTTATAGTAGTAGCCGAGAAACGATTAATTTTTATGTAACCTGTGTTCTCATTTATCATATAGGAAGCATCGATGCTAAATATTGGAATCTTATCCCGCACTATTGTAAAATCGAGAAGCTCCTTATTATTTTTACGCAATACTGTGATAGTAACCTTTGTCCCTTTTTTACCACGTAGCAAAGAGAAAACATCTTCATTCGTAATTCCAATTCCAGCAATATTATCACCATCTACTTTTACTATTTTATCTCCAGCGCGGACACCTACCTTTTCCGACGGACCACCTGAGATTGCCGAAATAACATATAAGGTATCTTTTAAGATATTAAATGAGATACCTATGCCTTCAAAGTTACCTTGAAGGGGCTCACGCATTTTTTTTAACTCATCGGCTGGAATGTAGGTGCTATGTGGATCCAGTTCGTCAAGAATATTTACGATGGCTTCCTCAACAACGTCGCTTGCATTCACTGTATCCACATAATATGAATACAAATAATCAAGAAACTTGGCAAACTTAAATGATTGTTTATAAACAGGCTGGGAAAATGCCATAGATACAAAGACCACCTGAACAAAAACAACGATTAATCCTCTGTAAAATACTCTTCTCATTTTTTGTTAAATTGCTTTTTTTGAGTCATTTCAATAAAAAAGAGCATCCAACAGGCAACTCCAATTTGTAACAATGACTTGCTTAGTTACATATTCTGTTAATCTTCAATCATGATAAATGGTAATTCCGAAAGCTCGGAAAGCTCCTGACCAGTTTCTCTGATTAAATCATCGTCTTCATCATAATACCACTCTATTAATACCTTAACCCCATCCTGATGAATTTGTTGTATTTTTTTAAAGAATTCAACCAGGTTAAGAAACGAAGCTGAATTGAAGTAATTCAGTTTAACTTCAATATTTAAGGGACTCGACAGCACCTTTGGGTGCGTGGTCCGAAACTCATCTAACCACGAAAAAACCGGTGCAAAAAATACCTGAGCATCCTCAGGCCTGCATGCACCTTTTATCGATAGCATATACTCGTCTGCATCGAAGACCAATTCCGGAGTTTGCTGTGTTGCTTCAGTTTTTAAGATATCCATATATTTTTTTAGTCAATTTATTAAAAAACAATGAATTCATCTCAAAAAATAGAAATTTTACTCCCACTCAATGGTTGCAGGTGGCTTAGAGCTGATGTCGTACACTACTCTGTTTACCCCTTTCACCTGGTTAATTATGCGATTAGAAATGGTAGCCAGAAACTCATAGGGTAAATGCGACCAATCGGCAGTCATGCCGTCTGTAGAGGTTACCGCACGCAGTGCTACAACACTCTCATAGGTGCGTTCGTCGCCCATTACACCTACCGATTTTACTGGCAGCAGCATAACACCAGCTTGCCATACATCGTTGTAGAGGCCGTATTCTTTTAATCCCTCAATGTATATGTCATCCACATCCTGCAAGATACGCACCCGTTCCCGGTTAATTTCCCCGATTATTCGAATGGCCAGTCCAGGTCCGGGAAATGGGTGGCGACTTAAAATATTCGGATCAATTTCAAGAGCCATACCTACTCTTCGAACCTCATCTTTAAACAGCAGGTTTAGGGGTTCCACTATTTTTAGTTTCATGCGTTCGGGCAAACCGCCGACATTATGATGCGACTTTATTGTGGCTGAAGGCCCTTTTACAGAAACCGATTCAATTACATCAGGGTAAATTGTTCCCTGCCCCAACCATTTCACATCCTGAATTTTATGAGCCTCTGCATCAAATACTTCAATAAAGTTTTTTCCTATGCTTTTACGTTTTGCTTCGGGTTCCGAAATTCCTTCCAAATCGTTCAGGAATATATCACCTGCATTAACACCAATTACATTAAGCCCCATATGCTCATAAGAATCGAGCACCTTCTGAAATTCATTTTTACGCAAAAGTCCGTTATCAACAAAGATACAGCTGAGGTTTTTTCCAATGGCTTTATGCAGCAAAACAGCTGCAACTGTTGAGTCCACTCCCCCGGATAATCCCAAAACTACTTTATCATCGCCTAGTTTAGCCTTTAGCTCTTCCACAGTTGTTTCAACAAAAGAAGCCGGTGTCCAGTCCTGCTTACAACCACAAATCTCTACAACAAAATTCTTAAGTAATTTTAATCCTTCGGTACTATGATACACTTCGGGGTGGAATTGAATTCCATAGGTTTCTTCATTTTCGATATGATAGGCACCTACCTTTACATCTTTCGTACTTCCAATAATGTGGTATGCCTCGGGCAGTTTTACAATGGTATCGCCATGCGACATCCAAACCTGCGTGCCCATTGTAAGTCCTTTGAGCAGCTTGGACTCGAGATTAATATATTCCAGGTTTGCTCTTCCGTATTCTCTGTGTTTTGAAGGATGCACTTCTCCTCCATAGGAATTCGCGAGAAATTGAGCACCATAGCAAATTCCCAGCAGGGGTACCTTACCTTTAATGCTGGTAAGATCGGGTACAGGATGATCTTCATCGCGCACAGAGCAGGGACTACCTGATAAAATAACCCCCTTTACAGAACTGTCGATATCGCTAATTTTGTTGTAGGGATGGATTTCGCAATACACATTCAGCTCACGGACTCTTCGCGCAATAAGTTGCGTATATTGTGAACCAAAATCGAGAATAAGAATTTTTTCCTGCACTTTATTTATTATTTTATTGAAGGTGCAAAGATACTATTTTAAATTAAGAGATAAAGTGCTCAGGCCCGCAAGAGCAGCGAACGAATAATCTTTTTGCTTTTGGTACTTTTGCCTTTTTGTGCCTAAATTGTATGTGTTTCCAAATCTTCGGCAAGATAGGTTTCAGGAAAAACCTCACGAGCTTCTCGCAGCAGTAAATCCAAGTCGCTATATCGATTCGAGAAATGTCCGATTAATAGTTTTTTTACCCCTGCTTTTTTGGCTATGGAGGCAGCTTGCTGCGCGGTGGAATGATCGGTTTGTTTTGCTATTTTACGATCTGCATTGGCAAAGGTAGCTTCGTGGTACAGCAAATCTACGCCTTCTACCCATTTTATAATTCGCTCATAATAAGCTGTGTCGGAGCAAAAAGCAAAGGAACGGGGTGGCATGGCCGGAACGGTTAACTGCGCATTGGGGATACGTTCTCCTGTATCAGTTATAAAATCATTCCCCCTTTTAATGCTCACAATATTTTTAATGGAAAGCTTGTATTTTGTAATTACTTCCTTGACGATATTGGCGTCCTTTTCTTTTTCGTTGAACAAAAACCCCCAGGCAGGAACCCTGTGTTTGAGCGGGAAGGAATAGACCTCCAAATTTTTATCGCTGTGGAGCAGGTTAAAGGAGCGGTTGTTAATTATATTCACCACCACCTTATATTGCATTCCTTCCGAAAACTGGTCGAAGTAAAAATTCAGAATTTTTTGGACATCAGGACCACCATGAATGTTTAATACTGCAGTGCGCCCCAGAAGGTTCATGGTAGAAAGCAGGCCAAACAGGCCAAATACGTGATCGCCATGTGCATGAGAAATAAAGATGTGGTTGATGCGTGAAAGTTTAATTTTAGCTTTCCGCAGCTGCAGTTGCGTACCTTCGCCACAATCGATCAAAAAAAACCGCTCATACACCTTAAGTGCATGAGCGGTTGAGTATCTTCGCGATGTGGGCAATGCAGAGCCACTACCCAAGATCGTTAAGTCAAAATTCATCGCCTGATAGTCGTTTAATTACCGGCTTCAGCAATTAAATCAACACCTTCATTTACCGACTTAGTTATATTAAGTACTGTGTCGAGCTGAGATATAGTTATTAACCTTTCAACAGCATCGTTAAGGCCTGTTAATACAAATGTGCCATTGGCATTTTTGCAAAGACGATTGGCCACAAGTATTGCACTTAATCCTGAAGAATCACAGTATCGACATTTACTCAAATCGAGTATAATGTTTTTCTCACCGTTTCCCGAAACTAAAACCAGTTCCGACTTCAGGGTTGGAGCAATGTGCGTATCAAGTTTTTCTTCCAAAACTTGAATCAAGGTGTGATTGTCTTGCTTTTCAATCTTAAATTCCATATTGAAAAGTTTAGTTTAGTTTACTTTTCTTTGGATTC
>DNTK01000389.1 GCA_003508755.1 Bacteroidales bacterium
GGTCAGAAGTTTATTTTAGCCAGTGATCATGCCGGATATTTATACAGAAACCGTAGGGGAATTAAACCCTTTAACCTGGTTGCGTATCCGGGGCAATTAATCGGAGTTATCGGGAAAGAGGGTGCTGGAAAAAGTACAGTTTTAAAACTATTGGCTGGAATACAGAAACCGGCCATTGGTAATATTTTCATTAATGCTTACAATTTATCGCGCTTTCGTTACCAGCTTTCGGGCCTAATTGGATATGTTCCGGACGAAGACAGCCTGTTTAGTGAACTCACTGCTTATGAGAACCTTGAATTTATTGCCAAGCTTCATTTGAGCAAAAAAAGTAGCTCAGAAAGAAGTAAAATAATTACTAAAATTCTCAAAGAGCTGGAATTATCAGACATTAAAAACACCAGGGTAGGTAAAACCGAAGAAAAAAACATCCAACCAAAGCAACGTCGTTTGTTAAATATTGCGCTGGAATTAGTAAGAGACCCCGATATATTAATTATCGACAATGCAAAAACCGGCTTGAGTCTTAATGATGCATCATCTATTATTGAACTCCTTGTAAAATATACCTTTGAGGGTAAACTAATTATTACCACCATTACACAAACCTCTGAAAATGTTTATGAAAATTTTGACAAGTTACTTATCAGAAGTGATGATGGTTATCCTCTGTATTATGGGCCCCGCAATTCATCTTTTGGGCATTTCCTGTCCTTTTTACCCCATGGATATAAAGGAAGATATCAATCAGGTAAACAAAATTTATCAGATGATATTTTAGAACTGCTGGATTTAAAACATCCTTCATTAACAGGAGTACAACCCGAGACCATTATTCCTGAAAAGAAACTTTATGAAGAAAACCGACAGAAAACCACTAAAGAGCTCCAAAAGGCCAAAGAACAAAAGCGTTTGCCCGGAATCAAAAACCAAATACCTCGTCTAGAAATACAGTTTCTTGCTTACTTCTCAAGAAACTTTAAGGTTAAGCTGGCAAGAAAAACAGAACTTGTCTATACCCTGGTTGCAGCTCCGATACTTGCAGTTATTTTAGCATTAATTTTAAAATACTCCCCTGGGGAAAACTATGCTTTCAGTTTAAACGAAAACATTTCGGTTTATTTCTATATCGGAATAATCATCACAATTTTTCTTGGATTGTCGCAATCTGCCGGAGAGGTCATCACTCAAAAGCATATTCTGCGAAAAGAAGAGCAATTGAATTTAAGTATCTTTTCCTACTATAACTCAAAGATCAGCTATTTGCTGATTATTCTTTTTATCCAGACATTTTTATTCACACTAATTGGTAACTACATCCTGGAAATTAAAGGAATGCTTGTGTACCATTGGTTGGTTTATTTTAGCTGCGGAAGTGCCGGAGTATTTCTGGGATTAATTTTCTCATCTACCCATAAGAGTTATGATTCCATATTGTTGCGTTCGATACCTGTTACCTTAATTGTTATTATTCTGCTTGGTGGTGGCTGGATTTCACTGGATAAAATAAATGCCAACAAAAATAAATACACCCCCTTAATTTCAGATTTTATGATTAGTCGTTGGGCTTATGAAGCCATCATGGTTCAGCAATTTTCATCAAATCCGTATGAAAAGATTTTTTTTGATGTGGATAAAGCCATAAGCATTGGATCCTTTAATACCTACCAGATGCTTCCTTTACTTGGTGAATATATTGAGTTTGTTAACGAAAATTATGAGCAAAAGCCCGATACCTGCTCCCTGCTGCTTTCAGCTACCGCAAAACGCTTTGAATATTTCAATACAACGGAAGATATTTTTCCGTTTGAATTCAATGATGTGTTGTTAGAGGGTGAGTTCAGCGAACGAATCTATGCTGAATCTCAGGAGTATTTGAATTACCTGAAGTATTACTACACAAATAAATATAAAAATGGCATCACGCAAAAAGGATGGAAGGTTGACAGCATAGAGGCGTTACACGGTAAAGCATATCTTGAAAAGCTCGAGAAAGAAAACAAGAATCTTCAAATAGCTCAGAAAGTTAGAAAAACCAATCAACGCAGAATATACAAAATTGTTGACGATGAATTGGTTCAGCTTTCAGAGATTGTCTTTCAACCTGCCAGCAATGAATATGGCCGTGCTCAATTATTTTCTTCCGAGAAGAAATTTGGTGACCAAATCATAAATACTTTCGAGTTTAATCTGTCTATCATATGGTTTCTTAATCTCATTGTCTACCTGATATTAATAACAAATTTCCCCGCACGTGTTGCCGATTTCTTTGATGAAACTTTCAATACAGGCCTTAAGTACTAGATGTAGCGATGCCTTTACAGGTTACCATGAATAATTTTTCCCTTTGAATTAAACCCTTTCAGGAGCCGGTCGTCTAACCATTACTATCAAAAAGCTAATGTGCACGGTAAACATAAAGTATTATTTAATTGTAAATAAATGGCTACTAAAGTGTTACTTTTTAAATAATTAATTGTATTAACAATTAAATTAATACCAAATGCTTCGGCTTAAGCGAAAAGTATTATATTTGCAGCATCGCTATCGGGTGTTAGTAGAATAATTCATTACGAAACAATTGCATTGTGACTTTCAAATGTTTTGTAAAAAATTAAAGTATGAGTATTTCGGAAATTGCTCTCCGCAGGAGAATTCTTCTGGTATTGCATCGTGTTAGAAAAATTGCATCGGAGAAAACCAGCCCACGCTGGATTGTATTTACAGCAGATGCTGTTATTAGTTTAGTTGGGGTATTCTTAGGGTACTTAATACGTTTTGGATTCCAAATTACAGAAATCGATTTCACCAATGTTTTAAGAGCTGCTTTACTTGTTCTTTCTGTTCGTCTTCTTTATTCAGTTATTTTTAAAATATATGCCCACATTATCCGGTATACCAGCCTCCACGACATTAAACGGGTATTTACAACCATATCTGTAGGTTCGGTTACCATACTCGGTGTCGTTTTCTTTACCCGTCAGTTAGCAACACCTTTTTCCATGCCCTTGTCGGTTATTGTCATGGAATTCTTTTTTACTATGTTCCTAATGATAAACATGCGCTTGTTTATCCGATATATTTATATTCTGCTTACTAACATCGACCTGGATAGCAAATCGGTCATTATAATTGGTAGCAAAGAATTAGCGGTATTGTTAAAAGAAACAATTGAGCTACACCCCCGTGAGAAATACAAGGCGGTAGCATTTGCCGATACTTTTGTTCCATCTAAAAAGAAAAAGTTGGCCGGGCTGGCTATTTATAAACTGGAAGAATTACAGTTTTTAGTAGAAAAGTTTGATGTATCGCATTTTGTGATTGCAAAACGCGACATTAACAGAGAAGAAAAAGAACTTGTTGGCAAGGTGGCACAAAAATATTCCATAAAAATGTTAACTGCCCCCGATTTATGGCAAGTATCCAGTACAGGGCGCCTGAATATCGAAGAAATCGATATGGACGAGTTATTACAGCGCGAACCCATTAAGTTGGAAAAAGACCATATAAAGAGTGATTTAACAGGTAAAAACGTGCTTATTACGGGTGCAGCCGGTTCCATTGGTAGTGAGTTGGTTCGTCAGATAGCTTCCTACAAACCTAAGAACCTCATATTAATTGACCAGGCTGAATCACCACTTTACGACATAGAGCTTGATGTTGTTGAAAACTACAATTTTAAAGACTACACAGTTGTATTAGCTGATATTCTAAATAAAAGCAGAATAGAGAAGGTATTCAGAACCTTTAAGCCCGATGTGGTATATCATGCGGCCGCCTATAAGCACGTACCCATGATGGAGAAAAATCCTATTGAGGCGTTTGAAAACAATGTGATGGGTAGTCGGATACTTGCCGACTTATCGGACCAATATGGTGTAAAAAAATTCATCATGGTTTCCACC
>DNTK01000412.1 GCA_003508755.1 Bacteroidales bacterium
TATTAATAGTTGTAAAGGAAAAAGAAAATGGCTAAGAAAGGAAATAGAGTACAAGTTATATTGGAATGTACCGAGCACAAAGATTCTGGAATGCCAGGCACTTCCAGGTACATTACCACTAAAAATAAAAAGAATACTCCAGACAGAATGGAGATTAAAAAATACAACCCCATTCTTAAGAGAATGACTGTTCACCGTGAAATAAAATAATACGACATGGCAAAGAAGGTAGTAGCAACATTACAGAAGAAAGATAGTAGATCATTCACCAAGTGCATAAAAATGGTGAAATCTGATAAGACGGATTCTTATGCTTTTCAAGAAGAAATGATTCATAAGGATAACATCAAAGAGTTTTTTGCTGACTAAGCTTGCAAAATATTTAATTCTTATACCTAATTTAAAGCTTTCTTTTTAAGAAGGCTTTTTTATTATCTGTACCATGGCAAAATTCTCCCTTTTTAACCGCGAAAAGAAAGAAAACCTGAACAAAGGGCTTGAGAAAACCAAAGAAAGTGTGTTCAAGAAACTTTCGCGTGCAGTGGTTGGTAAATCGTCGGTAGACGATGAGGTACTTGATAACCTGGAGGAGGTTCTGGTTACCTCTGACGTTGGTGTAGACACCACTTTGCGTATTATTGAGCGTATCGAAAACCGGGTAGCTAAAGACAAGTATTTAAATGCGGAGGAACTAAATGTGTTGCTCAAAGAAGAAATTGCCGGGTTGCTTGAGGAAAACTTCAAGGGAGATCTCGATGATTTTACTACACACTATGATCAGAAACCACATGTAATAATGGTTGTAGGGGTTAATGGTGTTGGTAAAACAACAACCATCGGTAAAATTGCATACCAATTTAAGAAAGCAGGTAAGTCGGTTATATTAGGTGCTGCCGACACATTTCGCGCAGCAGCCATCGACCAGCTCGATGTGTGGGCAAAGCGCGTTGATGTGCCCATTATCAAACAACAGATGGGATCGGATCCGGCCAGTGTTGCTTTTGACACCCTGGCTTCGGCAAAGTCGCAAAATGCCGATATTGCTATTATCGATACTGCCGGAAGGTTACATAATAAGACCAACCTCATGAATGAGCTATCAAAAATAAAGCGGGTCATGGAAAAGGTTATCCCTGGAGCTCCTCATGAAATTATATTGGTACTCGATGGTTCTACCGGCCAAAATGCATTTGAGCAAGCCAAACAGTTTACTGCAGCTACGCAAGTTACCTCTCTGGCCATCACAAAACTCGATGGAACTGCTAAAGGGGGAGTCGTAATTGGAATTTCTGACCAGTTTAAAATTCCAGTAAAATTTATAGGTATTGGCGAAAAGCTTGAAGATTTGCAACTATTCAATAAAACTGAGTTTGTTGATAGCCTATTTTCCAGTTAGTTACAACTATCACCTAAAGTTTTTTGTTAAAGATAATCCCTAAAGCTTTAATCTTTTTTCTTACTCTGTTCAACAAAGCCGTTTGCTTATTGTTCCTTGCACAACAGTATATTGAATTTCACCGTATTTGAGAGTAGAGGAGTTTATATTATGTTAACTAAAAAGAAGCCTGCAAAAATTAATGTGGTTACACTCGGTTGTTCAAAGAATCTGGTCGATTCCGAAAAATTACTGGGCCAGTTAAAAGCCAATGAACTATCGGTTGAGCATGATGGTTCGGATAGCGATGCCCGCACAGTAGTTATCAATACCTGCGGGTTTATTGCAGATGCAAAAGCAGAATCGGTAAATACCATTCTCGAACATGTAAAGGCAAAAGAGGAAGGATTGCTCGATAAAGTATTTGTCATGGGGTGCCTCTCTGAACGGTACAAAGAAATGCTGGTTGAAGAAATTCCGGAAGTAGATGGAATATTTGGTGTTAACAGCCTGGATGAAATTGTAAAAGTACTCGGTGGTCATTACAAGAAAGAGCTGGTTGGTGAGCGATTGCAAACCACACCCCAACATTATGCTTACCTTAAAATATCTGAAGGATGCGACAGAACATGCTCATTCTGCGCCATCCCCTTGATTCGGGGTAAACATAAATCAAAACCTAAGGAAGCCCTGGTTGACGAGGCTAAACAACTTGTAAGTAAGGGTGTTAAGGAGATAATGCTAATCGCACAAGACCTGACTTATTATGGTGTTGATATTTATAAGTCGCAAGAACTCCCTGATTTACTGAGAAAGCTTTCGGATATTGAAAGGTTGGAATGGATTCGCCTTCACTACGCTTATCCGACCTCTTTTCCGAAAGGGGTTTTGGAGGTAATGAAAGAACGCGAGAATATCTGTAATTATCTCGATATACCTTTTCAACATGTATCTGATAATGTATTGCGCAATATGCGGCGCGGGGTAAACAGCTCACAAACCTATGACCTGATTGATATGTTTCGGCGTGAAGTCCCCAACTTATCACTCCGAACTACATTATTGGTAGGCCACCCGGGAGAATCGGAACAAGATTTTGCAGAGCTAAAGGAGTTTGTTCAGAAAGTAAAATTCGACCGCCTTGGTGTATTCACTTACTCCGAAGAGGAAGACACCTATGCTGCTGAGAAGTTTGAAGATACTATTCCGGAAGAAATAAAAGAGCAACGTGCTGCCGAAATCATGGAAATCCAAGAACAAATATCCCTGGATAAAAACGAAGCTAAAGTTGGAAAGACCTTGAAAACTATCATAGATAGGGTAGAAGGTGAGTTTTACATAGGTAGAACCGAAGCCGACTCTCCGGAGGTGGATAATGAAGTGCTTATCAAGTTCGAGAGTGGAACCGAGATAAACATAGGAGAGTTTTATCCCGTCAAAATTACATCAGCCGATGTGCATGATTTGTATGGCATTGTGGCATAATAAGACCATAAAACTGCAGGAATACCCCTGAAAAGCTACATGCATTTTAACACAAAAAACTCATACCCAAAGTACTCATGATATTTGTCAAACACCTCTATCTCTTTATCAATGGCAAAGAAGGTATCCTGAGCTTCTACGTTTCCTTTGTATTTCTGCTTTACAACTTCCAGTACTTTATCAATATGATCGTAGAATTCTTTGCGCCACGATGCATGCGATAAAGTAAAATGGGTAATTACTTCATAACCACTTTCCACTGCCTTTTCTTTAATCTGGTTTATAGTAGGGAGTTTTAACCCTTCATTATTCCAATATTTCACTAATTCTAGTGGAGGATTCTCCTGCATCCATACACAATCGGTAAATACCAGGTAACCCTTTGTTTGCAGGTATTTTTTCCATTCACTCATAGCTCTGTGGTAGCCGATTATATAGATAGAACCTTCTGCCCAAATCATATCAAACTGGTTTTCGACAAAAGGCAAGGAGGCCATATCGCCTACCAGGGTGCTAATACGATGTTGGAGATTTTTCTTTCGAATTACTTTTTGCAATTCCAGCAAGAAAGGTTGGTGCATATCCATGGCTGTTATATGTCCATCGGAAATGGCTGCCAAATCAAGTGTTTGCTTTCCTTTCCCGCAACCA
Source organism: Bacteroidales bacterium (assembly GCA_003508755.1). GTDB lineage: Bacteria > Bacteroidota > Bacteroidia > Bacteroidales > UBA10428 > UBA10428. Next base: position 3,512 of record DNTK01000412.1, read on the forward strand.
ACATCAAGAATAACAGGGTTATTGGGTAATTCGTCTGCTAAATTGAATGCTTTTACGGTCTCTGTTTTTGAACCGGGTCCTTGACGCGGTACCGCTTCAAATACTTCAAAAAAATACTGGTTGATCATGAAATAAAAGTACGAAGAATTGAAGATATAAGCTATTAGATTAAAGTTTCTTAGATATCAGGTATGAAATTCTTGATACTGAATTCTGACTCCTGATACCTGTTACATTAAACTTTAATAAACTTAAAAAATAATAATAAAAAAAGGGCTCGTTTGAGCCCTTTTTTACATTAACAATTTGTTTCTATCCTTCTTTCTTTTCCGGGTCTTCTTCCTCTTTTTTCTTCGGTGTTTTTTTACCTTCGATTGCCTTCGTTTTTTTTCCGGCGGGGATCTTTTCAGCAGATTGATGCACAACACCCATCTTTATTTCTTCTTTCTCTTTATCGAAGCTTACCTCGATTTTATCACCTTCTTTGATATCGGCTTTGATAATTACCTCAGCCATTGGATCTTCGAGGTATTTCTGTATGGCACGTTTCAACGGACGTGCACCAAATTGAATATCATACCCTTTTTCTGCGATGTAATCTTTGGCTTCATTTGTAAGTTCGATATGGTAACCAAGATTAAACACACGTTTATATAATCCTTTAAGTTCAATATCGATGATCTTAAAGATATCTTCTTTGGTAAGTGCATTAAACAGTACTACATCGTCCAGACGATTCAGGAATTCCGGCCGGAAATGCGCACGGACGGCATCCATCACGTCGCGACGCGCGCCCGCTGCATCCGCCCCGTCCGGCAACTGGCTCAACGCCTGCGCGCCCAGGTTCGATGTCAGCACGATCAGCGTCTGCTTGAAGTCGACCGTGCGCCCCTGACCATCCGTCAGCACGCCATCGTCAAGCACCTGCAACAGCACGTTGA
>DNTK01000143.1 GCA_003508755.1 Bacteroidales bacterium
AATGGAATATCAGGAGAATCGAGTACTCCATGAAGCAATGTCAGGAATTCTGGAACAATACCTTCAACGGAATCGGTTACAAACACCTGATTGCAATAAAGTTGTATCTTGTTTTTCTGAATTTCAATGTTGTTCTTGATTTTTGGGAAATACAGTACACCAGTCAGGTTAAACGGATAATCAACATTCAAGTGAATGTTAAAGAGTGGTTCATCCGTCATGGGGTATAAATCAGAATAGAATTTCTTATAATCCTCTTCCTTCAGATCTGCTGGTTTTCTTGTCCATAGCGGGTTAGTATCGTTGATTATTTTGTCTTTATCAAGCTCTACTTCTTTGCCATCTTTCCATTCTTTTTCTTTTCCGAAGCCGATTTCAACCGGTAAGAATTTACAGTATTTATTTANNGAATAAAAACCAAGACCAAAATGACCAATAATAGCATTTGCCTGATCTTTATACTTGTCGAGAAAATCCTCAGCACTCGAAAATGCGATTTGGTTGATATACTTCATTACTTCCTCTTCGGTCATGCCAATTCCGGCATCCGAGATAGTTAGTGTACCCTTTTTAGCATCCACTTTTACACGCACTGTTAAGTCGCCCAGATCTCCCTTGAAATCGCCTGTATTGGCTAAGGTTTTAATCTTTTGGGAAGCATCAACTGCATTCGAAATTAATTCGCGTAAGAAAATTTCATGGTCTGAGTAAAGAAATTTCTTAATAATTGGAAAGATATTCTCGGTTGTTACTCCAATAGTACCTTTTGACATAATATTTAATTTTTAAGTTATTTTCTGCGGGCTGTTAGACAAACTGTATGCCATTGTAGATTTAATGACAAACCGTCAGGGATTAATTAAAAACAGTAGTGCAAGCCTGAAAAAATATCAGAGTGTCGGAGAAATATCTTTCTGGTGGACCCATTTACCATCTTTAAATATGAATGCATCATACGATAAGTCGGGTCCGTAAAACTGATATTGATTTTGAAGTGAAGGTTTAAACGGGGCAAGGTGATCGAATACAATCATTTTATTTTTTTCATCATAATCCAGTGTCATTTGCACTCTTTCGTTGTATTCGAAAACAATGCGATTTTGGAGTTTCCCATCATATATAAAAGCATTTGGAACAAATTGTGGTTCTCCTTGATCGTCAAAAGTAAGTACCTCAATAATTTTTCGATTGGATACAAGGTTGTTAAAATCGAAGCCCAGTATACTATAGTATGTTTGACCTTTATATTTTGTAGAAACTACCTTATAATAGAGCGCTCCGGGCCAATTAGCTGCAGTAGCTATTTGCTGCTGGTATTTATTTAAGAACCCGGGTTGCTCATTTAGAACAGTTAGGGTGTACTTTTTTTCTTTTTTCAGATAGTATTGCAGAATACAATAATAATTATGAAAGCCGCCAGACTGTGGAATATTCCAGGTGTATACAAGTAGCTTATTATCATCAGATTTTACTCTCCCAATAACTTTAAGCGAATCGAATGGGTAGGAGGGTGCTTCAGGATGGTCAAATAGCCGGATAAGGGAATCACGAAAGGCCAATTCCAGGATTCTCTTCTCAGAACCGGTTGAATGCAGCATTTTGTTATGCTGCTCAAGCAGAATTGCTTCTTTTTTTCTTAAAAAAGCAGTGTCAGGCGCATTTGCATTTGCATCAAAGGCAAACCAAACCAAGCTAGATAAAACTATCAGCTTTTTAAGCATCGAAGTAACTTTGATTTAAATAAATAACCTGGAAAAAAGGAAATTATTTTACCATTAGATTAATATCGCCCATTAGTTTGTCTTTATAAGACTTACCAATAGGAATGGTTTTACTTCCTTCTTTGGTTTTTATTATGATAGAATTGTCTTCGATAAGGTTTATGCTTCGGGTATTCACAATAAATGATCGGTGTACCCTGGTAAACATATTGTTGGGCAACTTTTGCTCAATGGCCTTCATGGTAAAGTGAATGGTATACTTATCGTTGAATGTATTAAAAATAACATAGTTCTCGAGTGCTTCCACCCAGAGAATCTGGTCGTATTTAAGCCGAACAAGCGCGGAGTTCTTTTTTATGAATATTTCATCGTCTTTGGTATCCACCTTATTCTTAAACCGCACGTTAGCTTTGTTTATAGCCTTAAAGAATCTGCTGTAGCTTACCGGTTTTAACAAGTAATCAGTAACATCGTAATTAAAAGCATCAAGTGCATACTTTTCTTTTGAAGAAACGATAATAATCTGAGGGGGATTTTGCAATGTTTCAAGGAAATCGATACCGCTCATTTCAGGCATTTCAATATCAAGGAAGATAAGATCTACATCCTCACCTGTGTTGAAGGCATTAATGGCATCTACGGCATTCTCGTAAGAATTGAGAAGAATTAACTGTTCTGTGCGACCTACAAATTCCTCAATAACCCTTCTCGACATTAAGTCGTCGTCTATAATAATACAATTCATACTAGTTACGTTTCGTCAATAGAAGATGAAAATTCGTCAAACAATATCTCAAATATATAAAAATTTTGACATTTGAAATACTATAATCAAAAATGCTCGGGTTGAATTCAATAGAGATTATTTGTTAACGTATTTATTTATAATTCCTTCGGCATTTTTAATAGAGCTTTTATACCACCCAAGTAAAATTGATTCTTTTTCGAATTCGGAAAGCTGCCAGTTAATTTTTTTTGATGCCCTTAACTTATTAGTGAGTGTATGCAAGATTATCGCTGCGGAAACAGAAATATTAAAGCTTTCGGTAAAACCAAACATGGGAATTTTTACATATTCATCGGCCATTTCCAGGGCCACGTTACTTAGGCCATTTAATTCGGTTCCAAAAAGCAGGGCTGCTTTACCTGCTTCGAGGTTAAACGAATCGAGGTTTACATCATTGGCATGAGGTGTTGTGGCCACAATACGATATCCCGCTTGCTTCAGGTGGTTGATGGCCTCAATGGTATTACTATTATTTTTATTATGGTATTGCATTGATAACCATTTATTAGAGCCTAAGGCCACATCGGGATTGATGTTGTAGCTATTTTCATTTTCGATGATGTGTACATCCTGAATACCAAAGCAATCGCAGGTGCGCAAAACGGCACTGGCATTTTGAGCCTGGTAAATGTTTTCAAGTGCCACTGTCAGATAACGGGTTCTCCATTTGATGGTTTCTTCAAACAGGTTTTTTCTTTGTTCGGTAACAAACCCACTTAGATAGTCAATTAATTCTGGTTTCATAAATACTGCTATGCAAACTAATCAACCGAAAGATAAAAAAAAAGGGAGCAAATTTGCTCCCTCGAAATAAAAAGATCTTTTTAAGACCTAGTTAACTAAGCCTGTAAGGTCGGTACCAGCTTTAAACTTAACAACTTTTTTAGCTGGGATAGTAATTTCTTTACCAGTTTGTGGGTTTCTACCAGTTCTTGCACTTCTTTCAGCAACTGAGAAAGAACCAAATCCAACTAATGCAACACGATCACCTTTTTTAAGAGCGTCAGTAGTAGTTGAAATAAAAGCATCAAGAGCTTTTTTAGCATCGGCTTTAGTTATACCAGCAGTGCCAGCGATTGCATCAATTAATTCTGCTTTGTTCATGTTAAACAAATTTAGGGTTAGTAAAATATTTTTTTTTATACAGAAGTAAATATGTCTACAAATATAGACTATTTACCAAGTCTCGCAAATTTCAACGTACTTTTTTCGCCCCACCAGCAAGAGTTTGAGGCGATTTTGTCAAATTAAATTGTTGATTACTTAAAATTAATACTTAAAGGATATCTTTAACATATAATTAAGTAATATTTG
>DNTK01000583.1 GCA_003508755.1 Bacteroidales bacterium
CATATACCTCATGGATGGTAACTGACGCATCATCGGTTTCAAGAAAAATTTTACTGAGCGGTATCTCTAAGAATGTTTTAAAAGCTTTACTCGATTCATTAAATAACATATGGCCAAAGGATAAATAGCACCCTTTTTTTATTAAATCAGCTCCTGTTTGAGGCGAAGCATTGTACCAATGAACAATCCATGATTTCTTATGATTCGATTTTTTTCGATATGACTGCAGTTCATCATAAGCCCTTACGCAATGAATAATCATTGGTTTTTGGAGGATACCGGCCAGCTCAATTTGTTGTTCGAAGGCAATGCGCTGCGTTTCAACCGGGATGTCAATTGCTTTATCGAGTCCGGCTTCTCCTATTGCAATACAATTTTTATGGCCGCTTGCCTCTGTCAGGAGGCGCATATGCTTTTTTATTTTTTTTTCTGAAACGTGCCAGGGATGCAAACCAACTGAACAATATTGTGTCAGCTCGATTTGGTCTGTTTCAGAATGAAACAAATTACGCAAAACGATGTCAGCATTGCCTTTGTTGGCACTATGTCGGTGGATGTCGATATACATATTTCAATGGCAGGAATAAAGCACCAACTAGAATGATACAGGTTACTTTATTCTATCCAGCGCCTTTTCAATTCTTTTAATCGTTTCTTCTTTTCCAATTATTTCCATGATATCGAAGAGGTGTGGTCCTTTTCCAGCTCCCACTATTGCCAGTCGAAGCGGGTTCATTACTGTACCAAACCCAAGTTCACTTCCTTCGATGTATGCTTTTATTTTCTCTTCTGAAGCAGCCGAGGTAAACGGCTCAATTTCCTTCAGAATGTTCAGGCAATGGGTAACTATCTCAGGGGTACTTTCTTTCCAGAATTTTTTCTTCGTTTTTGTATCATATTCGACTGGCGCAGTAAAAAAGTAGGAGGCCTGATCCCAGATATCTGCTGTGAATATTGCCCGCTCCTTAACAAGGCCAATAATTTGAGATACAAAATCATTTGATGCCCGAATACCTTTCTCTTTCAGTATGGGTTGAAAGAGTTCAGCCAGTGCTTCATCCGACCGTTTTTGAAGGTATTGTTGGTTAAACCATTTTGCCTTTTCAGGATCAAAACGGGCACCTGATTTATTTACACGATCCAGAGAAAAGCTTTGAATCAATTCTTCGATGGAAAATAGTTCCTGCTCTGTACCGGGATTCCAACCTAAAAGGGCAAGTAGATTTACTACAGCATCGGCAAAATATCCCGATTCGCGGTACCCGGCGGCTTTTTCTCCATTCGGAGCACTCCATTCGAGCGGAAATACCGGAAAGCCCTCTTTATCCCCATCCCGTTTACTGAGCTTGCCTTTGCCACTGGGTTTTAAAATCAGAGGCAGATGCGCAAACTCTGGCATTTCATCTTCCCAGCCAAGCGCTTCATAAAGCATTACATGAAGGGGTAGGGAGGGGAGCCACTCTTCACCGCGGATAACATGCGATATTTTCATGGCAAAATCGTCAGCTACGTTGGCCAGGTGATAAGTAGGAAGTCCGTCCGATTTAAATATTACCTTGTCATCAAGGGTAGATGTGCTGAACTTAACGGTTCCCCTGATAATATCATTGGCCACGATTTCCTGGTTAAAAGGCATTTTAAAACGAATCACGTAGGGCATTCCCGACCTAATAAGATCCTGGGTTTTTTCTTCACCCAGGGTGAGAGAATTGTTTAAGCCTTCGCGGACAAATTGATCATAAGCAAAGTTCTCTTTGTCTGCTTCTGCTTTTTTTCTCAATTTATCTAGTTCTTCGGGCGTATCAAAAGCATAATAGGCCCAACCGGTTTCTATTAGCTTTTGGGCCAGTGGTAAATAAGTAGCTTTTCGTTCCGATTGCTTATAAGGTCCGTAGCTTCCTCCTTGAAGAACTCCTTCATCGGGAAGCATTCCAAGCCATTCCAGTGAATCATTAATATAAGCTTCGGCACCTTCTACAAAGCGCGTCTGGTCAGTATCTTCAATTCTTAGAATAAAATCACCTTTGTTGGCTTTAGCAAAAAGGTAGTTAAATAATGCAGTTCTTACACCACCAATATGGAGGGGTCCTGTTGGACTGGGAGCAAAGCGTACACGGACTTTTTGACTCATTTTTTTCTTTTTCTGATTTTTGGCAAAGATAAGAAAAGCCTGAAGCCAGAAGACAGAAGTATTCTTAAATATTATTGGTTACTTCCAACTTCCAGCTTCTAACTTCCAACTTCCAGCTAATATTCGTCATATTTTAACCTGAGTGGTTTAATTAATTTGCCATAAATTAGAACAACTATGGAAAATATTTTAGTAATTGGCGCATCAGGACAGATTGGATCGGAACTTACATTAGCGCTTAGAAAAATACACGGGAATAACCATGTTTTTGCCACAGATATAAAAGAAGCTCCAGCGGATGTTAAGGAAAGCGGACCTTTCCAGTTTCTGGATGTTATGGACGATAAGCACCTCATACATTTTGTGATTCGAAATAAAATCACACAGATATATCACCTGGCAGCTGTATTATCAAGCAATGCAGAAAAATTACCACTTCAGGCATGGCATATAAATATGTCGAGTTTGATGAATGTATTGGAGGTAGCAAAAATGGTGGAGGAGGTAAAAAAAGTGTTTTGGCCCAGCTCCATTGCTGTTTTTGGTCCTAGTACTCCAAAGGAAAATACTCCGCAAAACACCATTATGGAACCCAATACGGTTTATGGCATTAGCAAGTTGGCCGGTGAGCGCTGGTGCGAATATTATTTTAACAAATACGATATTGATACACGCAGTATTCGTTATCCTGGATTAATCAGTCATAAGACTGAACCGGGCGGAGGTACTACCGATTGGGCTGTTGATATCTACTACCAGGCTCTTAAGAAAAAGAAATACGAATGTTTCCTTGGTGAAAACACACGATTGCCCCTAATGTTTATGGATGATGCTGTGGCAGCCACTG
>DNTK01000462.1 GCA_003508755.1 Bacteroidales bacterium
ACTAAAGTTTACACAGACCGTTGTGCAAAATAATTAGCTCCTATGCCAATTCGAAGACTTTTATTCCATTTTTGTAATTTATGAGCTTATATCTCTTTATTTTTGATATCAAATGAGCAAATTAGAAACATACAAAGTGTTTTTCAGCATTGAGGAAGCTGAAAGCGCTAAAGAAATACTAGCAGAAGAAAAGATTCCATCAAGAATAGAAAGGTTAAATTCCAATTCTCTTCCATTATTTACAGATATTGGTCCGGATCAATATATCTTGATGATTAATAAAGACCTATTTTCTCAAGCAGATTTATTATTGACTGATTTTGAACCAGAGGCTTTGTTAAGCATTGGCATTTTTCAAGATTTTAGTAATGAAGAGTTATTTGAGATAATAGAATTTCCTGATCAATGGGAAAAATCTGATCCCCTGATTGCACAACACCTATTAAAGGAAAGAGGTGAAACAATTAGTGATCAGCAGATTCTTGATTATTACAACAATAGAATTGAAACTCTGAAGAAACCTCGAGAAGGGAAATTGGGATACTACTTCGCCGGTTATTCATTTTCTCTTATAGGTTTATTCATTACACAAGGAGTTGGATTAGTCTCTGCCCTTATTTATATGTTTGGGCTAGGTATCGGGATAAACTATTATTTAAATAAAAAGAAACTCCCGAACGATGAAAAAGTCTATGATTATAATCTGACTACTAGACGGATTGGATTAAGTATATTAATTTTTAATTTCGTTTGCATAGTATTAAGTTTTAGACTAATTCTCTGATATTACTTTGCACAACAATGCGTATAGCAAATTGGGCAATGAATCTGATGCTTAGCTTAGTGCAAACTTGTACCCCCGCCAAACCTTTAGGATTTGGCTACATAGAAATGATTAAATTAGTAACCAAAACCAAAGTTTTGGCTTGTGCATCTTGATATCTCAGCGATATCCAGATGCCCAACATTGCCATACGCGAGCCGTTAGCACCAAGGCGGTCGCAGATTTCTTATTGAAACATTTGCTCTTTGAAGTAACGTAATGCTTAATTATTTGTGAGGGAATTGCACTCCGTAGAAAGGTAACTGCAAAATTGTTGGTTTATTTTGTCTCCCAACGCACTGTTAGAGAGAAACCCAACGCACAAACAACACATTTGGCAACCCCAGCACACAAGCCATCGCTTCTGTTGCCAAAAGAGTTGTTTCTTGCAACCCGCCTGCTACAATTAATGATTATTATTCAAAACTGAGAGCTATTAGAAATAAAATTGACATGAAACTGAATAATTCATACCTTTTTGATTCGTTTAGATGTAATAATAACCACAACCTTTATACAAAATGAAAAAATATTTATTGTGTCTTGTTTTAATAGGACTTGCATCTACAACCTTTTCACAAGACCCTATTACATATAATATTGAGGGGTACTATACTTATGAGGTGGAATTTGATAACAAAGTTTATAGTGAAAAGAAACCTAAGTTATCACTGGCAATTTATAAAGATTCAATAGTAACAACATCGGATGGTGATATAATTACTGAACAAATTATCGAGATAAAGAAAACGGAAGAAGGATTTACGGTATATAAAGTAAAGAATCCTGAACTTGGATTAATATGGATTACAATTGAAGATGATTTAATCAAAATGAAAATAGATATTGACCGTAAAATGCTATATGTGTATAAAATATTAAATGTGATTTGATATAGCTTGGTCGATAACTGGTTAGAAATAAAATGTAATAATAAAACATATTATGAAGAATTATAAATATATACTCTCATTATCTATAGGTTTAATGTTATCTTCTATCATTTTAGGGCAAGTGTCAATAAAAATGGAGAAAAAAGGCGGGGTTTATATTATGCCTTGCTCTGTAAATGGCCTAAAGCTTAATTTTATTTTTGATACTGGAGCAAGCGATGTTTCTATCTCCTTAACAGAAGCTTTATTCATGTTAAAAAACGGTTACCTATCTGAAAACGATATCACAGGAACAGAATATTATAGTATAGCAAATGGAGATATTGCAGAAGGTACAACCATTCTGCTTAAGGAGGTTGAAATTGCGGGTTTAAAACTTTATAATGTAAAGGCTTCAATTGTCCACAACATCGATGCTCCATTACTTTTAGGACAATCTGCCTTAAGTAAATTAGGGCGAATTGAATTTGATTATTCAAATAACACACTGTATATCAATCAAAATTTTTCAAGTACAGAGAAAAATAAATATTCAGTTGAAACAAATACAAATGATTCAGTTGCAGTAGATACTATTGAGGCTGAATTTATGAATGATGCTGGTGTTTTTGTTGACGATCGAGATTTAGAAGTCTATAATTGGGCAAAAGTTGGTGAACAAATCTGGATGAATGACAATTTAAGAGCAACAAAATATACGGATGGAGAAAACATTCCTTATATAGACAGAAAAAGTAAATGGAAAAAATTAACCACTCCAGCTTATTGTTGGAAAAACAACACTCGTTTCACTTCTATAGATTATAATTATGGAGTTTTGTATAATTGGTATGTTATAG
>DNTK01000541.1 GCA_003508755.1 Bacteroidales bacterium
TTATTTTAGGTGGCGAGGCCATTCATGGGTTTACATTTGCCTTAATGGTAGGTGTAGTAGTAGGTACATATTCATCGCTGTTTATTGCTACTCCGCTTGTATACGATACAGTTGTTAAATCGGAAACACAACGCGTACTTAAAGCCAAAAAACGCAGTTAAGAAAAATATATAGCTGTTGAAGAATGCCCCGGCAAAATTTGTCGGGGCATTTTGCTATCTTTGAAGTGGTAATTTATTTATATGATGGGAACACTTCAGTTTATTGGCGGACAGGAACTAATAATAATTTTATTGGTCGTGTTGTTGCTTTTTGGTTCGAAGCAAATTCCTGAATTTGCCCGGATGATGGGCAAAGGCATGCGTGAATTCAGAAAAGCAACCGAAGATATTAAGCGTGAAATAAATGATGAAACAAAGGGTATTTCCGATGATATCGATGATATGAAGAACTCTTTAAAATCCTGACGCTGCTCAGCACCTATGGAATACCTTTTATTACTTATTGGCTTTGCACTCTTGCTATACAGTGGCAAGTTCCTGGTAAAAGGAGCAGTTGCCCTGGCTAATACCTTTGGTGTTTCAAAACTGGTAATAGGTGTTACCGTGGTTTCGTTTGGAACTTCTGCTCCAGAGCTTTTTGTAAGTGCCGTTGCCAATATTAAAGGGTTACCCGATGTGGCTATGGGGAATGTAATGGGCTCAAATATTGCAAACATTGCCCTGGTGCTTGCAATAACTGCCATTATTTACCCTATTGTTGTAAAAAAAGCATCGGTTGCCATCGATGCTCCTTTTATGCTGCTGGTAAGTGCATTCCTATACCTGGTAATTTATAACAGAAGAATTTCTGCGCTCGAAGGTGGAATATTTGTTTTGCTGCTTGTTGCTTATATCGTATTTGTTGTTTTAAAATCATTAAAGGCACATACTGGCATTGAAGAAAATACGACACCATTGCCTATCTGGCAAGCGGTATTAATGGTGCTTTTATCAACCGGAGGATTAGCTTTTGGTTCCGATTTATTGGTAGAGAATGCAACAAAAATACTTAGCGGGTTTGTGAGCGAACGTATTATTGCTATCACTGTTATTGCTTTTGGAACAAGCTTGCCTGAGTTGGCTACTTCGGCTGTCGCAGCATTTAAAAAAGAAATGGATATTTCTATCGGCAATATAATCGGGTCAAATATATTTAATATTCTTGCTGTTTTGGGCATTACAGCCCTGATAAAGCCAATGGAAGATATTGATGTAAAATTTATTCAGGTAGACGTTTTCTGGATGCTGGCGGTTTCGGTATTACTCTTTTTATTTATATTACCTTTTAAGGGCGGAAAACTAACCCGAATAAAAGGATTTTTACTTTTTGGTGTATATTGCATCTATGTATTCTTTTTATTACAGAGCTCATGATTAAAGCTATAGACATACATAAATCCTTTGGTGGTCTCGAAGTATTGAAAGGCATCGATATGAAGATTAAAAAAGGCGAAATCGTAACCATTGTTGGTTCCAGTGGGGCCGGAAAGACAACTTTGCTGCAAATTATCGGAACGCTTTTGCAGGCAGAAAAGGGAAAGGTATTTTATGACAATGTAGAGGTGAGTCAGTTTCGAGAGAGAGAAATGGCACATTTTCGCAACACCAAAATAGGATTTGTATTTCAGTTTCATCATCTTTTACCCGAATTTACCGCACTGGAAAATATTTGTATCCCTGCTTTTATTGCTAAAAAGCCAAAAGAAATAGCGGAGCAAAAAGCCCTTGAATTACTTAGCTTTTTAAATTTGGCAGACAGAGCCGAACACAAGCCCAATGAATTAAGTGGGGGTGAACAGCAAAGAGTGGCTGTAGCCAGGGCGCTTATTAACGATCCGGATGTGATACTAGCCGATGAGCCATCAGGCAATCTTGACACTTTCCATAAAAACGAACTTCATCAATTGTTTTTCGATTTACGTGATAAATTCAATCAGACTTTTGTAGTTGTAACACACGATAAAGAATTGGCAGCAATGTCTGCTCGCATGCTTACTATGAAGGATGGCCGGATTTTATCCTAATTTACACTTTGGCCAAAAGGGGCGACAGCGAGGCCAGCGAGTTTAACATGTTGTTTGGCAAATGGAAGGCCAATTATTGTAATGGCAAAAATCAGTGCCAATACCAGGTGAGTAACAGCTATCCAGAAACCTCCGAATAAAATCCAGAGGACATTAAAAAAAACCGGTAAGCAACCCGATGCTGCACCTGTACTCATTACATTGCGGCCAAATGGTGCAAGGGCAAAAACAGCAAGTTTAAATTTTTGAATACCAAATGGAATACCAATAATGGTTAAACAAAGTAGAAAACCTCCAATAAGGTATTCGATAAATAAAATGATTCCACCACCAAGAAAAATCCACAGAATATTTGCTAACAGATTCATAGAAATATAGGGTGTTAATTAAATGCAGTTATTTTTACACATCTAAAATACAGTAATCTACCAAATAATTTTCAGGTTTGGAGCAGGAAGAACTAAAAGATTTATTGGAGGAATTGCATGAGCGCTATAATCGTGTTGATTTTATTGCATGTGATCCGATTTCAGTACCACATTCGTTTTCCAGAAAAGAAGACATTGAAATTGCCGGTTTTTTTGCCGCTATAATGGCCTGGGGGCAACGTTCGCAAATTATTAAGAATGCAAATTTGCTGATGGACCTCATGGATCGTGCTCCTTTTGATTTTGTCCATAATGCCTCAAAAAAAGATTTAAGCAGACTTGATAGTTTTTATTACCGTACCCTTAAATCGGTAGATGTGTGTTTTTTTATTGAGGTGCTCAAAAGATTATACAGGCAGTCATCATTGGAAATATTATTTTCCGATTCCTATAAGAGAACCGGAGATCTAAAGGACGGTCTAATAACTTTACACAGTTATTTTCTTGGTTGTGAGCACCAGCAGCGGTCCATGAAGCATATCGCAAATGCTGAAAAGGGTTCCTCGGCTAAAAGGTTAAACATGTTTTTACGATGGATGATTCGCTCCGACATACGGGGAGTGGATTTTGGAATTTGGGAGAATATTCCTGCTTCGGCACTCTATATTCCACTTGATGTTCACTCAGGCAGGGTTGCACGTGACCTTGAAATACTGAAGCGTAAGCATAACGACTGGAAAGCAGTGGTCGAGCTTACTTCGAATCTTCGGCTGTTTGATCCCGCCGATCCTGTAAAATACGATTTTGCCTTATTTGGTTTTGGAATAGATTCAAAATAATACCCGCAAGCAAGGCGGATTTCTATTCAACCCATTTGGTTTAACTTGAAGGAAATAAATGCTTTTGATAAGCTAGCACTTTTTTTTTATCTTAATAGAATCTAAATCAAAGATTGGTTATGTATAGAAGTGCTTTTATGCCCATAGAATCTTGTCGGTTCCCAACTTGCACAACTATTCTATTATTTCTTATATTTTTTCTAGTCTTCCAAAAAACAACGGCGCAAGAGGGCGAATTGTACATTTCTAATTTTTCACCCTATGAAGATTTTTCCGGCAGCGTGTGGGATATGGCACAGGGTTATCAGAATCAAATGTTTTTCAGTACCCGAAAAGGTGTGATTGCTTTTAATGCTGATGAGTGGAATTTTATTCCAACCAGCAATTTACCTTATGCGCTTGAATACGATTCTGTTTCCCGGCGTTTGTATATTGGGTGCTTAAATATGCTTGGCTTCCTTGAAACAGACAACTATGGCCGCTATCAATTTAAATCGCTCTACGAACCCAATGAAGATATTGGAGTTATTTATGACATAATTTTAGATGGTGCCTTCATTTATACCATCAGTAATTTTGCAATTTCTAAAGTATCTCTGACTGATACCTCACTCACACGGGAATGGATCAGTACAACAGATGATAACTTTCAGGGTGCTTTTAAGTCAGGTGAAAAACTCTACATAAATATTACTGATGCAGGACTCTTTCAAATAGAAAATGATACCATATGGCCAACTATTAACGGACACAAGCTTGCTGGAAAGGAGATTATCTTTGCGATTGATTTACCCCGGGATGAAAAATTAATTGGTACCGGCGATAACGAACTTTTCATTTTTAAAAATGAAGATTTCTTTCCATTTAAAATTGACGATGAAGAATACATTCAGGCAAGTGTGCTCTCCGATGGCATTCTTCTTAACGACAGTGCAGTGGTTATTTCTACCCTTATTGGCGGTAGTCTGATAATCGATTTAAATACAAGAAAAACAGTTCATACTATTAATTACCAAACGGGACTCCCCGATGACGAAATAGTGTCGCTTGCGCTCGATGCAAACAATGGGATGTGGCTTTCTCATTCCAAAGGGCTGAGCAGGGTGGATCAAAATTTCCCAGTACACAACTTCGATGCTTATCCGGGGTTGGAAGGGAATATTCTTTACATTGCTACTCCCGATGATGAGTTATATGTTGCTACCAGTGAAGGTGTATATTACCTTAAAGAAGAGAAGGAATATAACGAAAAAATAATTTTAAAAAAGGCAGAGCAGGAAGAAATTGATCACATAGGGAAAAAACGGAGACGCAGCAAGAATAAAGACTCATTTTTTTCCTTTTTTAAGGGCAAGAAGAATAATAAATCTGATTCTGAAAAAGCCGGCAATAAGACTAAAAAACGAAGGTTTAAAATTTTTGGACGTACAAAGGATAAAAGTCTGCAATTAGAAAGCGAGAAGGAAGAAACTCCGCAATACATAAAAGAAAAGATATACGAGCTTCGGTCGGTATCGCACCGATACAAGAAGATAACTGAAATTAACGATAAGTGTAAACAAATGGTGGTACTGCCCGATAGGATTGTTGTGGCGGCAAATAATGGCTTGTACGAAATAAAAAACAAAAAGGGCAGGGTCATCGTCGATGAGAAATACTTTCATACACTGGCTGCCGATGAGAATAATACACTTGTGGCAGTTGCAGATGATGAGCTCTATCTGTTATTTTTAAACGACAATAAGTGGATCATCGAAAAACACAAGGCTCCTGTTGAATCAATACAATGTGCTTATATTC
>DNTK01000136.1 GCA_003508755.1 Bacteroidales bacterium
TAGAGGAAAAAACTACCTGGTTGGTCAACTCTTGCCATGAGATATATCTTATTTCCACCCACCTTAACCTTATCGAAATTTAAGGGAGCATTATCGTGGTTTTTAAGAACAACCTGAATATGGCTTGCAAAAGCATAGCTAAACGTAAAATTTCCGGGTTCCAGGGAGCTAAAGGTATTTTCTTGCAAGTCGGTAAAATAAGCCCGCATTCCATCAGGAGTCTGAACGCTGTCTTCAAGTTTTTGAATCTCTATGGAACGATAATAATCAAAATCATCTTTTACACTTAGTTCTATTCTTGAAACGGGAACTTCTTCTGATAACTCAATATCGACCACAGTGGTGGAATGATCTGCTTCATTTGCGATGGTCACAGAAGTGGGCTCGTAATATTGAAGTTCCGGTGATTTTCTCGATTTTAAAATAAAATATGCACGGTTTAGAATGGGTTCATAATCATTTTCTATAGTTACCCTGTAGAAGCCATATTGCGAGGTTGAGAAATTAAGGGTTGTATAGGAATAGGCAACATCGGAATTGGTTATCGACAGAATTCTGGCGCTATTCAATATAGTATACCATCTATTCTGGTCGTTGCTTCCTTCAAGTTTTACCCGCCAATCGAAGTTGTCATCATCAATATCCAATTCCAAAGAATTAATTTTCTTCCAGGTATCGTTTTCAAGGGTGTAGAAATATTTATTTCCGCGGCGAACCTTGTTTATTATGTCACAATATACCCGCTTTTTTTGAACGGTTTCAGGGTTATCCTCAATCAGAAAAGGAACCTCTAGCGTATCGTTGAATTCTGAAATGCCAACTATGCGTATATCTGACAGATCATCTTTTACTTTTGCGTAAAAATGATTGGGAAGTTCGATGCTATTCCAGCCTTTCCTCATATCAGGAAGTTCCATTCTGTAATGGTAGCCAGCTGTCTGCGCAAATACATTTATGGAGATGAGAGCCAGAAATAATAATGAAAATTTAGTTTGTTGCATCATCAAATAACAGGTTTTTAAATTTATTGTACAGGAACGAAACACCGAGCATGAGCAATCCTATTACAATAAAGATAGCCGCTCTTGAGAGTGTGTCGAGATGTGAAAGGTCATAAAAGAACATCTTTAGCAAAGTGAAGCCCAGAATTACAAAAGAAAGTATACGGAGATGTTTGTTTCTTTTCCAGATGCCAAAAGCAACAAGTGCAAGTGCAAATATTCCCCAGAATATGCTTATTGCCAATTTATAGCTATCCGCAGCTTTAAATATATCCAGCCAATGAAACAATTCGCTGCTTAGGAACCACAAAACTGCGGATGCTAGGAGTGTGTCAAAAAGGACCTTGAATTTGCTGCCAAGATAGATATGCAGGCGGTGAGATGAAACAATAAATGTGGCTAAAAACAAAACCGAAATATAGCGGATGGCTATATTGAGAAATCCCCGGTAATAGTATTCTGCGAGTTCCTGTTCGAGGTAACTTTCGCGCAGTTCACTTATTTCCCAGAGTCCAAGCGAAAAGCAAATAAAATAGGCAATCACATTAATTCCCTGGTTCACCCAGCAAATAACTTCTTTGTTTTTTAGAATGCGATTAAAAAAACTTAAAACCGATAGGAACAAAAGTGTGAAGTTTACTAACCAGATTGTTTTGTATGATTTTAAGTCGGAATTAAACTCAGAATAGGGATAGGGGTCTTCTCCCTGAGTAAGCAGTGTAATTTCCGATTCGGAATAAAGCTGATTCCAATAAGCGGAAATTTCCAGACTTATTGCAGTATAGGCAGTAATAATGAGGAACAAGGGAGCAACAATTCGCATAATATTCCTGATTTCGTTGGGCTCTGGTCGGGGAATATTCTTGTCGGTAAGTCTGTCTAACCAGAATATGAAGACATAAACGGCTATTACTACTACTGACGTAAGAAAATGTATATTTAAAAACACACGAATATTTTTTTCGGGTTCAACCAGGTAACCCGAATCAAACAGCATGGACCAGTCATGGACCAGGCTAAAAAAGGTAAGCACGGAGAGCAAATACGAAAGGTATTCGTAAAATTTAACTTTGTTGCTTCTTCCTATCCAGAATAAGAAGACCGTTTCGCCGGCCCATAATAAGGTTACCCAGCTTCCGTTGAGCTGAATCGGGAATGAAATGGTCAGGAAGGTTAACACCAGACCAGAAATAAGAAAGAATAAATTTTTGTCGCCCATCTGGTTCTTGTAGACAACGTAACTGAAAAGGAAATGCAAAAATGCCGTTAAAAGGGCAAAAAGTCCTGTGTACATGGAAAACACGTTGTGCTCTTTTATGAGGGCATATCCAATCCCAAAGAAAACAAACGAATTTAAGACTACCAATAAGACATCAAGAAAAGCGAAGGTAGTTTTTCGAATCAGCTTGTAAATCAGAAAGGTAATAAAGAATAGAAGGAAGAAAACAACTGAAAAGGAGCAGGCTAGTGCAAAATGATTATCAAGGGTATAATCGGTGTTTATCCAGATTAGCATTAATAACCATGTGATGACAAATGCCGACAGGTATAAATGCTTCCAGTAACGATTTATTGCGATAATCAATATGCCCAGGTTAATCAATGCTGTGTAGCTTAGCAAGAAGCTAATATTTTCTGAATCTTTAATAAGTAGCAAGGGTATGGCATAAGCTCCAACCAGTCCGATATGGGCGATTACTTGTTTGCTATAGGTGATAGCTGCTACCACAGCAAAAACTGTAAATACAAATAGCATGATGTAGCTAACAGGTAAAGGAATCAGGTGATAAAAGGCATACGCTGCATACGTGATAAAATAGTAGATGGCAAGTGCGCCACTTACCAAAACTGCGCTGAATGCATTATAGTTCTTTCTTAACTTAACAGCAAAAAATAACAAGCCTGTCCCCAGCATGTAACCAAGAATAATCCGTGTTAGCTGATCGAGTAGTTTGTGTTCGATGGCATATTTTGAACCAATGGCAACACCAATTAAGAGGATAACAATACCAATTTTACTTATCAGGCTTTCACCGATGAACTGTTCAAAATTAAATGATCCTGCTTTTTTCGAATGTTTTTTCTTTCTTGCAGGTGGCCAGTCATACTCAAATTGTACTTTTTGGTTGCTGCTTGGTAATACCTCCTCCTTTTTCTTTTTGCTGACAATTTTATTATCTGAGATAGGTTTTGATATGATTTCCTTCTGCTGCTCTTTGTTTCGCAGCAGATCAAGTTGGGATTTTAAGGTATTGATTTTGTCTGAAACCTTATTTTGTTCTTCGATGAGTTGCTGAAGTTTTTCGGCAATAGCACGATACTTATCATTTGGCTGCTCCATAGGATAAAGGTTAGCTTGGTATTATAAATATAACAGAAATCTGTTAAGTCGCCTAATCGTTTAAATCCGCTTATTTTTTATGCGTTTGTTTGTACTTCATCACTTTTGAATATTTTTGTTGCATGATAAGCAGTAATCTTCGAGAAGAAAAAGATTTCTTAGGTGTGGTAAACATACCTTCCACCGCTTTATATGGTATTCACTCTTTCAGGGCAAGAAGTAATTTCCCAGATACAACAGTTTTTCATCCCGAATGGTACAAAGCACTGGGCAGCGTTAAAAAGGCCTGCTACCAAACGGCCAGAGAGTTCTATAAAAAGGCCGGAGAGAAAATTTCCCTTAACGATGTGCATTTTCGTATAATTGA
Source organism: Bacteroidales bacterium (assembly GCA_003508755.1). GTDB lineage: Bacteria > Bacteroidota > Bacteroidia > Bacteroidales > UBA10428 > UBA10428. The sequence continues at coordinate 3,710 of DNTK01000136.1, forward strand.
AGATGATGTTTTAGATAAACTCATTTTGGCGGCAACTGAAATTGAAAAAGGCAATCATCTTTCAGAATTTATCGTTCCTGCTGTTTCCGGAGGTGCTGGTACCAGTATCAACCTCAATATTAATGAGATTATTACCAACAGGGCATTACAGCTTTTAAACGAAGCCCCAGGAAATTATGATAAAATTGATCCCATCGAAAAAGCAAATATTTTTCAGTCTACCAATGATGTAATACCAACATCGCTAAAAATTGCTGTATTACGCCTGCTTGAGCCACTGGAAGAATCGGTCAATCGTCTCAGGCAGCAAACCGAAAGATTGGAGCGCCAACATCAACAACATCTTCGCAAGGCATACACTCAAATGCAGGAAGCGGTTCCTTCCTCATTCGGACGATTGTTTGGCACGTATAGCGATGCCTTATCACGCGATTGGTGGCGGATATCAAAATGCTTTGAACGGATAAAAGTGGTTAACCTTGGAGGCAGTGCAATAGGCTCGGGCATTACAGTACCCCGCTTTTTTATCATGGAGGTTGTGCGCAGGCTTCAGGAGAATACCCAACTACCCATTACCCGGGCCGATAATCTTTTTGATGCCACCAGTAATCTCGACTCATTAGTCGAAGTGCATGGGATACTAAAAGCACTGGCGGTAAATCTTGAGAAAATGGTGTCCGATATTCGATTACTATCCGCAGATGTTCATGGCACGAAAGAACTAGAATTACCCAATAAGCAGGTGGGGAGTTCAATCATGCCGGGTAAGGTTAATCCTGTTATTCCTGAATTTGTTATCAGCAGTTCACACAAGGTATATGCCAATGATATGCTAATTGCAGGATTGTGTGCTCAGGGCTGTTTAGAGCTTAATGCTTATATTCCCACAATTGGGCATGCACTTCTCGAAAGCCTGAAACTTCTGATTGCTTCTGCAAACACACTGAATGAAAATCTGTTTCAGAATCTTAAATTGCATATTGATAAGGCTTCTGAAAGTTTGTATTCATCCCCAGTGGTTGCTACTGCTTTGGTCCCCCACCTTGGGTATAATAAAAGCAGCGAAATTGCCCATGCCATGAAGAACACATCCAGCACAATTTTTGAGG
>DNTK01000151.1 GCA_003508755.1 Bacteroidales bacterium
GTAACAGGTTATTTTTTAGATATTCAACTAACGGATACTTCTACTTTCATTTTTGGTTCATCAACGGTCTCAGCAACTATCCTCGAAGATGCTGATTCACTGGTGTTAAATCTTGGGAATCAATTAGAGGTAAGCCGGGTCGAAGTAAACAATCTCAATTGCACATTTTCTCACAGAGAGGAGCTGTTACATATATCTTCTTCACAATTTCGAAAAAAAAACAAGGTAAATATTAAAATAATCTACAGCGGAGATGGAGATCACAGCAAAGATTATGGTGCCATTTTTAATAGGGAATATAAACCCCATGGCTGGTTTACTTTCACACTAACAGAACCGTTTTCTGCAAAACATTGGTTTCCTTGTAAAGAAATTTTAACGGATAAGGCCGATTCAGTATTTGTATACGTGACAGTTCCGAAAGGGTTAAAGGTAGGATCCAACGGACTTTTAAAGAAAGTTATTCCAATTAATGATACACATGTTCAATACCAATGGGAGTCGCGATATCCAACAGCCTTTTACCTGGTTTCCGTGGCGCTGGGTAATTACCTCGATTATTCGGGTTACATTTCACTTGCTGGTGTAAACGATTCTTTGCCCTTTGTAAATTATGTTTTTAACTCAAAAGACTTTTTGCAAAGCCACCAGCAGAGTATCGATACGACTATTGCACTTATGCATTTGTTTTCCGATCTGTTTGGCGAATACCCCTTTGCAAAAGAAAAGTACGGCCATTGTATTGTACCTCTCGGGGGAGGCATGGAGCATCAGACAATGACAACCCTGGGCAACTTCGGCTTTGATCTGGTAAGTCATGAACTGGCACATCAATGGTTTGGTAATTCAGTAACCTGCGCTTCCTGGAACGATATCTGGGTTAATGAGGGTTTTGCCTCCTATGCTGAATACCTTGCAAGAGAATTTTTAGGTGACAAAGAAGGAGCTCATAGCTGGATGGAATATGCTCACCAGACTGCTTTAAATTCCAATATCAATAGAGTTTATGTTCCTGATGATGAACTGAATGATCCAACCAGGATATTTAGCTATAGCACCACCTATAAAAAGGGAGCAGCTATTCTTCATATGCTACGATATGAACTGGAGAGCGATTCATTGTTTTTTTCTGTTATAAAAAAGTTCCTTGCTGATTTTGCCTATCGGAATGCAAGTACAGATGATTTTTTGTCGATTGTTGAGAGCACCTCCGGTAAATCATTTAAAAAATTTTTTAATCAGTGGTACTATGGAACAGGACATCCGATTTTGGATGTTGAATGGTACCAGCGTGGCGATACATTATCAATTACAACCTATCAGACACCTTCCGACGAAAATGCAGACATTCCCTTTGAGTTATCATTGGAATTTAACGCCATTTGTCCAGACGGAGACACTACGCTAAATACAAGCATGACTAAAATGATACATACCAGTAAGTTTATTCTCACTGGCAAGGTCGTAAATTTAGTTGTAGATCCGCAAAATATTATTCTCAAGCGTATTAAGTCCATAATCCGCAAGGATTCTAACAACAATCAATCTATGCCAAGCTATCTATCTGAGAATTTCTGAGCAATTACAAGATTCATCTTAAGGTATAGTTTTTATTGCTGTGTTACACATGAACTATCAACGTTTGAGTTGCATGAAGTGCTCCGGTATATAACTTTTATTCTGGCTAAGGAAGGGGTTAGTTTGAAAGTGAGTGTGCTGTCAAGTCTTTGCTTCACACCTATAAATTAAAAGGTTGTTCTAATTCATATTATTTCAAGAAAAACCCTTTCTGAATAAAAAAGATTTTGCATTTTTGTCCCTCAAAATGGGAAAAATTCTTAGGGAAAATAAGGTCTTTTTATATCCATTCCTAATTGTATGGTTGCTTTTGGCTGTGATTTTATTCGTGTTCCACAAGGCCACAATTCACATGGCAATTAATCAGTTTCACACATCGTATTTTGATTTTCTGTTTAAAAATATTACACACTTGGGTGATGGTTTAACACCTACTTTTCTGGCTCTCATATTCCTGTTTTTTTCTTTTCGAAAGGCAATAATTCTTGGAGGAAGCTCACTTGTGGCCGGTTTATTGGCTCAGTTTTTTAAGCGTGCTGTTTTTCCTGACATGTTGCGGCCAAAAGCCTATCTTAAAGACGTTGAACTATATTTGGTACCGGGAGTTGAAGTACATGATTTCTTTAGTTTTCCTTCCGGCCACGCCAGTACTGCATTTAGCATGTTTATGGTACTTGCGTTATTTTCAAGAAAGAAACCCGTGAAATTGTTTTGTTTTTTGGGAGCGCTCTTGACCGGTTTTTCCAGAATATATCTTTCTCAGCACTTCTTTGTAGATGTGTATTTCGGAGCAATTCTAGGAATAGTTGTTGCATTATTTGTATATTATTTTGTTTACAATGCTAAAGGCGATTGGCTTGATAAATCCTTAACCAGTTTACGGACGTAAAATGAATAGAGAATTAAAGATTATTTTTTTTATTGTTGCAGGAGCAGGGATATTTTACATTCCCTTTATTGGCAATCTTCATTTATTTGATTGGGATGAAATAAACTTTGCAGAGGCCGCCCGTGAAATGCTGGTAACAGGCGACTACCTTACAGTGCAAATTTTCTTCGAGCCTTTTTGGGAAAAACCCCCATTGTTTATCTGGTTGCAGGCAGCTTCAATGCATTTGTTC
>DNTK01000250.1 GCA_003508755.1 Bacteroidales bacterium
ATAATCGTACCAACCTAACTCAGATTGTAATTCTTTACCGTTGTAAAGGTAGTTTAAATCACCTTTTGATTCCCACTTAGGCTCTTGTCTCATACCAAAGGGATAGTAATCGGCTACCTGTTCAGGATTTCCGGTCTGATCCATAACCACTCTTGTATTACCAAGGTGATCCTTTAGATAATACTGGTATCCAAACGAATTACCATTTATATCAATACGCCCTTCACCTGTAATTATATATTCCAAAGAACCATTTTCATAAACAAAGTTGCCAACATATATAGTTGTATCAATATTTGTACCATTATCAACAATATGAGCTAGTTTTTGTCCATTTGCATTATACGCAAATTTAGAGATTCCGTTATTATGATTGATAGAATCAGGAAGATTTAAGTAATTGTATTCAATATCAGTAGCAATACCTTTATTTAAGTCGGTGAGCATGTTTCCGTTCTTATCGTAGGTAAAATCATTTGTAATATTATCATCGTTAAAACCAAGAATATTTCCACTGGCATCGCCAACTTTTAAAAGCTGGTTACTGTTTTCAGAATTAAGATAGTTATACGTTAACTTATCAAGGAGGGCTCCCGCATCATCAAACCGTCCCAATTTCATAATATTTCCATTTAAATCGTACTCTATAACACTACCGGTTGTAAGACCACCTACATCATAACTTTGAGTTCCCCAACCTAAAGACTCATCTCCATAATCAGCCGAAAGAATACGATTAATTCCATCATAAGTAAAACCGTATGCTTTCTCAATATTATTTTTGGCATCTTTCCATGTTATTGCAGCAATATTACCATTGTATTGCAAATCATTCCCCACTAGAGGGTCTGTGTCACCAACATTATTATAAAAGAGATTCATTGCAAAAAGGTCCTTTTCGCTGCCAGGCAATAAATCAGCTGTATTGTTAATACTGGTTAACCACCCACGAATATTATTGCGGTAATCTGTTTTCTGAATGGTACTATAATCACTACCATCTCTGGTACCATGGTTGTATTTTGAGATTAGTTCACCAAGTTCATTATAGGTATTAGCAGTAAGAAGTATTTCCTCACCCCCTAAAAGCTCCTGGTAGTTTTCAAGCAAACGGCCTGAATGGTCATAAACAAAACGGTCACCTACTAATATTGAGGCATCACCATCATTGTGCTCCACAACACTGGTTAACACTTCTCCCACAAAACTTAAATCCATGCTTACCCTATCATAAGCATTACCAGCAAGTTGGTTTTGCGATTTGGTTTGAAGAATACGGCCTTTATCATCGTAGTAAGACACAGTAAAATACCAATCGTTTGTTGAAAGATTTTTTACCTTGTTCCCGGTAATTAGTCCTCTAGCATTCGTAGACGCTGTAGGTTCAAAATCAGTGGATGAGATGTTTTCGAATCCACTTATGTGGCTAATATCATAATCGGTTCCAGTGTATCCTGAAGGAAAACCAATGTAATCATCATAATAAGTAACTGTAAGGGCATCATCCGGATTTGTAATGGATGGGAAGCTATTATTACTATAGTTATGTACTCCACCTGCATCATAGATTTCATAAAGCATATTTCCTGCAGTACCATCAAAAGTGTTTACATGGGCTTGTAAAGCTACTCTTGAACTAGCCTCAGATACCTGTGTTGTATTGATTACAGCCGTCATAATAGGACGATTTAGTGCATCATATTTAGTTACCAGCCACTCAGGATTTACCTTATCGCGCATGTTACCACCTTGTGAGGCAACTAATCTGTCACGTAGGTCATAAACCATTAATATAGAATCTGCCCCAGGTAGTTTTTTTACCGCCAAGCGATTTCTTTCATCGTACTTGTAGTAATAACATAATTCAGTGTTGGAAGCATTTCCCAGAGCCTTTGGTGGAATTACACAACGTAAATTACCCGAATTATTATAAACATAATAAGTCCTTAGCCATGTTCCATCACTGTTTTCACTTTCCTTTAGTACGACCTGTCCCTTCTTGTCTTTATATTCACGGGTAATGTGGCCCATAAAACCTGGGTCTGTATTATCAAAATTCTCAGAACGTATTTCAGTAATAAAGAGTTCTCCGGCATCATAAGCACCATTTTGGGTAATTCCTTCAAGGGTATTATCAGATTCGTATAAATTAACTTCCCCTGCATTATTAGTATGGTAATAACTCTTTACAGTATGGCCATCTTCTGTGCTATATCCCCAGGCATCTTTCACTATCTGCCAGTCTTCTCCTGCAGCACCCTGTTCATAAATACGGTTTAAAGGAGAATTTTCATAGACAGTTTCAGCAAATGGTGCAATGTCAGTGGCATAATCTACATTTGTATTTGCTGCTGGATCATAAAAAGCATATTGGTTACCCTGGTAATAATCATCCTTATATGTCCCCCCGTATATAGCTAGCGGATCATATTGTCCCTGGTTACCATTAGCTGCATAAGGAAGATAATTATAAACTTCCCTTCCAAACTTATCGTGCTCGATGGGTTGAATAATATCAGCACCAGCCGGACTGGCATTTACAGCAATGGTTTGTATTGGTCTTCCCAAGCCATCGAAATATTGGATACTTTCGCTTGCCTGGAAATTACTCACGGGTATTAGGCTATCCAATGGTTCACGAGGAGAAATGGATTGCACAAAAGTTTTATCGGCACTACCACTAATGTAGTGGATTGGATTCAAACCAATAGCTTCAGAATAAGGAATCTTTGTAGTTACTTTACTTTCCGTATTGTAAAGCAGGGTAATTTCCGCAGAACTTAGAGCTCGATCATAGATCCGAATATCATCAATAGAACCTTTAAAGTGATAATATCGATTACTTGATTGGAAAACACCAATATAAAAGGTTTTATCCCAGCGTGCATTGCTTATGGCTCTTGAAC
>DNTK01000506.1 GCA_003508755.1 Bacteroidales bacterium
GAGAGGTACAGTTCATAATGATCCTATGCAAAAAGGATTGTATGATTTGATCGAGTGGTGTAACACGCGTATGAAGGTGGATTCAATTGTTGAAATTGGTGCCTTTGCAGGTCAATCTTCTGTAATATTCGCCTCTTTGTTATCAAAAGTTTACGTTATCGATCCATTTATAGGTGGATATGATAATGATGATACAGCATCCAACGCTTTGTTGAAGGATAGATTAGCAGTTAAGCGTGCTTTTAAGAAGAATACTATTGGCTATCAGAATATAAAGCTGTATGAACTATATGACGTTCATGCCGTTGATTATTTTCCATTACGGTCAGTGCATATTGTCTATATTGATGCTGATCACCTTTATGATTCACTGTGTAAACAAATTAGCAGATGGATTCCAAGGATTGTTTCAGGAGGATTCATATCTGGGCATGATTATCGATTGCCAGAAGAATCGATTTTTCCTAAACAACATGCATCTGTCGTAAAAGCAGTTAATGAAACTGTTGGGTGTCCTGATGCTCGATTTTGTGATGGTAGTTGGGTTAAGCAAATTTGACAGTCTCGCAAAAAGTCACCAGACATGTCATTCCCGCAGAGGCGGGAATCTATAAGCCTCTGAAAATAAAGGATTCCCGCCTTCGCGGGAATGACATCATTGGACCAAGTTCGACTTTTTGCGATTTCATCAAATTTAGTCAACCGACAAGCAAGGCGTTGAAAAACTTCCTTATAAAATAAACGATAAAGAAAGATACGGATGGTCTATAGAGATTTGAAAAACTGGCTCCCCCCTTCATTATGAGTTTTAGTGCAAAATTTTCAGAAGGTATGAAGAGCAGTTGCTTATATTTTAATGAAAAATTTGCCCCATTGAGCCATATTCGCTGGCCGTATGGGAGGTTGCCAGCGCCAGGTCGGCGAATCCGAGAGAATTATCCATTCGTTTGAAGCCCATAAATTCCTCCAACTTATTGTAATGTTGAGAAATGCTTATCACAAGCAAGAGAAAAAATCAACGAAAAAATTTACTAACCTATTGAATTATTATAGCAAAACGGAAAAAGTGGGTTGGCGTGGCAAAGCTGAGGAAATTCGATTTGAGTCGTCGACCCAATTCTGCTGAGGTTATGCAAAGGTCTCGTCTATTGACGCTTGCTGATTGATGTCTTTAGGCTTTGGATTGTTAGGTTTATAAAAAGAACAAAAACATGCTATGGAAACATGATAATGACTATTCTTTCAATACTAGTTCCTGCATTACAAAATCGTTCCTACTATAAGATATTAAAAGAACTAAACAAACAGTCCAAAGGACTTCCGGTAGAGGTTTTATGTTATGCTGACAATGGTGAGTTAACGAGTGGAAAAAAACGAAATATTTTAACACAATCTGCAAATGGAAAGTATGTTGCTTTTGTTGATGATGATGACAGGGTTTGTAAAAATTACGTTGCGTCTATAATTAATGGGTGTTTTTCTGATGCGGATGTTATTACTTTTGATATCATTAAACGAACTCCAAGAAAATTGGATGAAAGACAAACGTTTAGGGTAGGTATCCAAGATAATCTTTATATCAATAATTATTCAGGAATGACTGCGAATCATTTATGTGCTTGGAAAACAAGAGTCGCGAGGCTCGTTGAGTGGCCAAATGATCTTGGATACGGAGATGACCAAGTATGGTATAAGACGATTCATTTATTAAAAAATTGGTCAGAATTCCATATTGATGAGGTTTTATATATTTACCAATGGCATCCTACTACAACTGTAAATCAAACAAGGGATAATGTGAAGAAGGCAAAATATAGATATCGAAATGGTGTTTTTATTTATAAAAATAAAAATGGAAAATTTGCATTTAATAGAAGAGAAATTTCTAATAAAATTTTTGTAGGAAAGGTAATGATTTTATGAATATTGAAGAAGCTCTTTATAAAATGAAAGCACCGAATGAAAGACGGGGGCCAAACTTCGGTGTTATGCAGATATTAATAACAACGCGCTGTGATTTGGGAAATTGTTCTAACTGTACTCAAATGATACCTTACAGAAAAAAACAAGATATGTGCCTACGTAATTTTGAAAAAGCGTTAAAATCAGTAAGGAATTACCCCGGTATAATAGGCATCATGGGCGGGAATCCTTGCCTCCATAAAAAATTTAGAGAGATAAGCAAAATATTTTCTAATATTATTCCTGATAAAAAACGTCGTGGATTATGGACGAACAATATTAACGGACACGGAGAGCTAATACAAGAAATATACGGATATTTCAACTTTAACGTTCATGGTAATCATAAGCACGCGAAAGAAATTATTAAACATATTCCAGACGCAAGAGTGTGGGGTCTAAATGTACCAAGTTTACACGGTGGTGTCCTTGTTGATATGAGTGATGTTGTTAAAAGGGAAGAAGATAGATGGAAACTCATTGCAGAATGTGACATTAACCAAAAATGGTCTCCTGCTATGGCAGAGATAGATGGACAATTAGTGGGATATCTATGTGAAGTTATGGCAGCAATGGAACAAGTTAGATTCAACACTTCAAGAAAAAACTGCGGGTTTCTTGTTGAAAAAGAACCTAATTGGTGGAAACACCCTATGAAGAAATATAAGAAACAAGTTGAGACATTTTGTCATCACTGTGGGGTTCCTATGAGGATTAAGGGATTCTATGA
>DNTK01000566.1 GCA_003508755.1 Bacteroidales bacterium
ATTACATCCAATCACGCATTCCAGTAATTGTGTCTGATTTACCAGAAATGCGAAAGTTAGTAGAAAAGTTTCAAATTGGAGAAATCCTCAGAAACCGAACACCAGAATCATTAGCTTCACTAGTTGAAAAAATAAAAGGGGATAAATCAGCTCAAACAGTGTATCAACAGAAACTCGAATTGGCGGCAAGAGAATTGTGCTGGCAACGCGAAGAAGAAAAATTAATTAAGCTCTACCGGCAGGCTTCCGAAGAAGTAAGTAAGAATAACGCTTAATTGAAAAAATAAAAAAGTAATAAAGCCCGTAGGAAAGGGGTATTGCGAGCAAGCTCCAAACCAGAATCGCTGAGAGGTTCATTTTCCAAAATTCACCAATAGCCAGCCAAAAATCTGATTTAAACAATCCGATATATTCTTTTACCGTAAAATTAACATCGTTTTTTCCGATAAAAAAGTTGCCTGCCTTAAAAAATGGGATCAACAAGGCAATTTGAATTGGATGTACGATGTAGTGCACAACCTGCATGATAACGAAATCAAGACGCAGTGCATAAGCAATAGCCCCGACCAATATGGTGGTTATGCCAAAAAATGGAATAAGTCCGATGGTAATACCCAATGCCAACGAGACTGCTAGTCTACGTTGAGATATTCCATTTTTTAGTGCTTGTCTGATAGGGATTAATACTTTCCTCTTTACCCATCGCGCCATAATCCTTCTTCCTGTTTGCTATTAACTAGTTTATTTACGGTGTGTATTTTATTTGGTTACCAAATTTGCCCCTTAAATGCAAATTGCTTGCCGAATTTTAAAAAAGAAACAAAAATAGAGTTAAATCGTAACATAGCAAGTGGTTATTTAACCTTTTCTTAACATTGTTGTAATTTTAATGCAATAATTGGGTTACTTTGTACCGTATTTTATGTATTAAAAATTAAAAGTTGTTTATAAATAATATAATAGAATAATGAAGAATGTTGCATTGATATTAATCAGCTTTACGCTGGTTTTTGCTTCCTGCGAAACAGAGGAAGGCAAAGGAGGAACCTCCACCATCAGAGGAACCGTAACTGTATGGGAATATAATAAAGACCTGACAATTAAACTTGGTGAATATTCTGCCCAGGAAGTGGATGTTTATATTATCTATGGCGACGACCCAATTTATGGCGATCGGTTCAGAACAGGATACGATGGGAAATATGAGTTTAACTACTTACAAGAGGGTAACTATACCATTTATGCACTTTCTAAAGACACCACTAATTTTGCTACAAATGAGTTGATTCCTGTTTTCAAGGAGGTGAGCATATCAGGTAAAAACAAAACAATTGAAGTTCCCGAAATCATTATCATTGATTAGTATGTATTGTCGAATCATCATTTTATTATTGGTTACATCATTTTCGATTTTTTCCCGGGCACAGGATAAGGATTTCAGAACCTGGTGGGGGGTACAGATTGAAGGTGAGCTGTTTGATGCCATCGATTATAAAGTAAATCCTGAGGTGAGGTATTACCAGAATAGCACCAAATTAATTACTGTTTTAAGCGATTTTGATGTGTCCTATCCATTCCTAAAATATTTTAGAGTGGGAGGACAATACAGAATTGAAAAGTTACAGGTGAGAGAAGAATACGCTATTAATCGTTTTGGGATTTATTTAAAAACCCGCTACAAGATAAAAAGGTTCAGGTTGCAATACCGGGCCATGTACCACTGGGAATACAGGGGAATAAATACACGTGAGGCTGGAAATATCCCTGATGAATATCACAGACACAGGTTTATGCTTAAGTACTACCGAAAAAAATGGGATTTGCGCCCTGAAATAGCCATAGAATATTTTGTTAACCCTCAGCAATCTGCTTCAATATATGAGCAAAAGTTACGATTAAGCGCAGGGCTTGAATACAGATTTAACAAACATTTTTCACTCTCGGTGGCCTATAAATATCAAGAGGAGTACTTTGTTGAATCTCCTTTAAATGCTTATATCTTAGCCACCAAGCTAACCTACCGTTTATAGCCCGAAAATATATAAGCCTTCTTCTTATTAATAATTTTTAGCAACAAGGAGTAGCTTAATACTGATAATGGTAGCCAAAAAATCAACCATATAATAAGGCCCCATAAGTGCAGGGTTCCTAATTCCGCCAGTGCAGTTGTCCATCCTGTTTTTGCAAATTGCATAATACTTCCATAGCTTAAAGTGTGAGCCTGTTTGGAAGACAGTATTCCTCCCAGTTTAAGAAATGGCAAATAAAGTAATAATTGTATTGGATAAACCAGGTAATTGGCAAGCTGAATGATTACCATATTTAACCGGAGCAATAGGGCTATTGCCGCTAATATTATTGTTGAAACCCCCCATATTGGTATGGTTCCGAACATCATACCTAGGGTTATAGTAATTGCTATCTTCGAGGGTGAAGTTCCATAGGATAAAAGCTTTTTTACCATAAGTACCAACTTTCGGTATGCTGTTGATTTTGGCACGAGATATCAAGGCATTGATCTGTGCTTAAAAGTAGACCATAAACAGCAGCTTCATCTTAAGTGCAGGTTACCTTTTTCTATAATTTACATCAGTTGAAGTCGCTAAGAAATAAAGTTGTACTACTCCTCGAGAAGGGAGGAGGTTAAGAGCGGATCAGTTATATTTTCGGAATTAACAACCAGTATATTTGATTCTGAACCAATGGCCAAATAATTCTTCAACTCTGCTAATCCATGACTATTTACTGTTGCCAGGTACCCGGCCAATCCTGCAGCACCCGATTCTCCGGCTACCACATACGGATCGCCGGGCAAAGGTGCATTTAGGTATTTGATTGCATCAATGGAATGTTTGTCGGAAATTAGCAAGAAGGCATCGATACCTTCTTTTAATATTTCCAAAGCTAGTGCCGAGGGTGTACCGCAGTTAAGGCCAGCCATGATTGTTTTCTGGCTTTTTGCTGTGGTGGTTAAGGATTTCCTTCTTATTGATTCATAAATGCAATCAGACTCATAAGGTTCTACACAAACAATCTTTATGTGCTGGTTGTCAAGGTTTTTTCTAAGAAAATGGACTACTGCCGAGGGCCAGCTGCCCACACCAGCCTGTACAAAAATAACATCGATACGCGGAGATGTGAAGTTGTTGGTTTGTTGTGCTATCTCATTTAATTGAGTATAATATCCTGCGGTTATATAGGCAGGAACGTCCATATAATTACTCCAGGCAGTGTCTTGAATGAGTTTAAAATTCTTTTCCCGGGCAAAATAAGCGGCTTCACTCACTGCGGTATCATAATCGCCCTTGCTAACGATAACTTTTGCACCTTCATCTTCAATGGCTTCAATCCTGCTTTTAGCGGTATAAACTGGAACAAATACGACCGATTTAATTCCTCTTTGCCTGGATGCCCAGGCAACTGCTCTTCCATGATTTCCATCGGTAGCAGTGCAAATTCCGATTACATCCTCATTTTCTGCGAAATGATTAACAGCAAATGTAGCACCAAGTATTTTTAACGCACCGGTTCCAAAACGCTGGCTTTCATCCTTTACAAGTAGCCTGTTTATTCCCGTTTTTTTGGCGAGTGTGGCCAGCTCTACAAGTGGTGTACTTCTGTAAGATGCTAGTGATTGATGAAATTTAAACGAAGCGTTAAAGTCATTCAATATGGTTTGCACATTGTCCGCAAGCTGCGGAGAATATCCTGCTTGCTTATTAATTAAGTAGCCGGTAGCACTCATACAAGAGTTTCTTAATGCTACTTAAAGGTAACCATGTTATTGTTATAATCCTAATAATGTCTTTTCAGGATCGGCACCTTCAAACAGCAACTTATGTGGTGATTCCAACAACTCTTTTACTTTTACCAGAAAGCTAACCGATTCCCGGCCATCGACTATTCGATGATCGTACGATAAGGCAGTATACATCATGGGTCTGATTACTACCTGGCCATTTAGGGCTACCGGGCGTTCAACAATGTTGTGCATACCCAGAATACCTGATTGAGGGGGATTTAATATGGGTGTAGAAAGTAGCGAGCCAAAAACACCCCCATTGGTAATGGTAAAAGTTCCACCACTCATTTCTTCCGGGGTAATTCTGAATGCACGCGCTTTTTTTGCGATTTCTGCTATGTATATTTCGGTCTCTGCTATTCCCAGGCTTTCAACATTTCTTAGCACCGGAACCATAAGCCCTTTATCGGTTTGAACGGCAATGGCAATATCGATGTATTCCGGTGTAACAATTTCATTGCCTTCGATTTGTGAGTTTATTTTTGGAAAACTCTGAAGTGCAAGAGCACATGCTTTGGTAAAGAACGACATAAAGCCGAGCTTAAGGCCATGTTTTTCGATAAAGCTCTTTTGATGCTTTTTGCGAAGTTCCATGATAGCGGTCATATCTACCTCATTAAAGGTAGTAAGCATGGCAGTTTCGTTTTTAACAGCCACAAGCCGTTCGCTTACTTTTCGTCTAAGCGAAGACATCTTTTCCCGGCTTACTTCCCGGCTTCGTTCTTTTCCCGGTACAGCCTGAACAACCGAAGCCTGATGCAATACGTTTTCAACATCCGATTTGGTAATTTTTCTCAGTCCGTTTATAATATCATCAGCATTAAGGTTGTTCTCTTCCATGAGTTTCCTGGCCAGTGGAGTTGCTTTAATAGTCTGGCTATTGCCGGAAACTGGCTCTGAGGAATTACTCGTTGCTGTGGCCGTTTGTTCTGCTTCAGGGATTGATTTTTCCGCTTTTGGCTCTTCTTTCTTCTCGGGAAGATCTGCAGGTGCATCAGCTTCCGTATCAATGGTGCAGGCTACTACCCCAACAGCAGCTGTTTCGCCAGCTTCAATGAGTATTTTTACGGCTCCTGCTTTTTCTGCAATAAGCGGTAAGGTTGCCTTATCTGATTCGATTTCGGCAATTTCCTGATCTTTTTGTACATAACTTCCATCTTCAACCAACCAATCGGCTATTTCAACTTCGGAAATGGATTCTCCAGGACTTGGTATTTTTATTTCTATAATCATTATGTATAGTACTATAGTGCTAAAGTCCTTAAGCACATGAGCACTTGAGGACTTAAGAAATTTCTTTATTTTATTTTTTTGGCTTCCGGATTATCAGGATCCATAAAGTACTTGTATTGTTTTAATATCTTCTTTCTCAGGCTGCCATCGGTGCATTGCAAACCACAATAAGTCCGGTTAAGCTCACACACACATTCTCTGAAAACTTTCGAAATAAGCTCAGCTTGTTGTACCTGGTGTATTTTAAATAACCCGGTTGCCGGACTGCCACTTGGTTGTCGGCAAATAGGATAGATTTCAATTTCTTTAAATTCGTCCTGTACATGCCGCCATGCTCCCATGTTAACAGGTTCTTCCTGGATCCATAAGTTTAGCATGGAGTTTTTATATTTTTTCAGAATTTTTTCTATTTGCTTCTTGGGGAAGGGATGAAGTTGTTCGATTCGAATCAATGCAATATCTTTTGCCTTGTGAGTTTCTTTCTCTGCCAGTAGATCGTAATACATTTTCCCCGTGCAAAATACAATTCTTCGCACTTCATTTGTTTCTACATTTTCATCATCTATTATTTCCAGGAAATTGCTTGATGACAAGTCATCGAGCGTACTAATGCACCTGGGATGTCTTAAAAGACTTTTAGGTGTAAATACAATTAACGGAACCCTGAAGTTACGATACATGTGCTCACGCAATACATGGTATAGATTCGCAGGCGTGGTTGGTTTTACAATATGCATGTTGTTTCGTGCAGCAAGAGACAGAAAGCGCTCAACACGTGCACTTGAGTGTTCGGGTCCCTGACCTTCAAATCCATGAGGCAGAAACAACACGAGACCATTCATTAATCCCCATTTTTCTTCTGCCGAAGAAATATACTGGTCGATGATTACCTGGGCTACATTGTAAAAATCGCCAAATTGCGCCTCCCAGATGGTAAGTCCTTGCGGGTTAGCAAGAGCATAGCCATATTCAAAACCCAATACACCGTATTCGTTGAGTGGCGAATTGTAAATAAAGAAATCCGCTTGATCGTTTGATATGTTTTTCAGGGGAGAATATCTTTTTTCGGTCTTTTCGATTACATGCTCGGCGTGGCGGTGAGCAAAGGTTCCCCGAATTGAATCCTGGCCGCTGAGCCTTACAGGGAAACCCTCTTGCAAGAGGGTGCCGTAAGCAAGCAATTCAGCCATGGCCCAGTCGATGGTATTGTTTTGCAACAATTTTTTGCGCTCATCTACCAGCTTAACAGTTTTCCGTATAAATTTTTTGTCTTCAGGAAGGTGGCATATATTTTCGCCCAGTTCAATCAGGTTTTCTTTCGGGACACGCTGCTCAAAGCTCTTGTCGAAGTCTTCGTTGGCTGAGTATTTGTAGTTTTGCCACAAATCGCTCATGAACTGCTGAATCTTAACCTTATCGAATGTTTTTGATAATTCCAGTTTCGATTCAAGCATCGCTTCATATTCTTCGCGAATATTAGTTATTTCATCCCTTGAAAAAACTTCTTCTTCAATGAGTGTATTAGCATATATTTCGCGTGGGTTTGGATGCTGAGCAATGGCCTTGTAGAGGGTAGGTTGAGAGTATCGGGGCTCATCACTTTCGTTATGGCCATGTTTCCGGTAAGAAAGTATATCGATATATACATCGGTATGAAACTTCAGGCGGTACTCAATGGCCAGGTTAACAGTATGGACAAGGGCTTCAACATCATCGCCATTCACATGAAAAATGGGGCATTTTGTAACTTTGGCCACATCGGTGCAATACGTACTGCTGCGGGCATCGAGGTAATTGGTTGTGAACCCCACCTGATTGTTTATGACAATGTGAATGGTTCCTCCATTGCTATAGCCTTCAAGGTCCATCATCTGGGCTACCTCGTAAACAATTCCTTGTCCTGCAATGGCAGCATCGCCATGAATGATTATGGGGAGTAGTTTGGCCTTATTTCCTTTGTATTTATGGTCGATTTTTGCACGCGAAATGCCTTGTATGATTGGTGATACTGTTTCGAGGTGTGATGGGTTAGGGGCAAGGTGAATTTCAACCTCTTTTCCATTTTCAAGGGCTACTCTGTTGCTGTACCCCAGGTGGTACTTTACATCTCCCAGGGCAATTCTGTCTTCAAACTCCTCAGCAATAAATTCCTGAAATATATTTTCCTGAGGCTTCTCCATAATATTGGCCAGCACATTCAACCGTCCGCGGTGTGCCATTCCAATTATATACTCATCGATACCTGAATCAGAACCCAGGTTCATGAGGTAGTGAAGGGCTGGAATTAAAGCCTCGGAACCTTCCAGCGAAAAGCGTTTCTGCCCCACAAATTTTTTATGAATAAACTGTTCGAAGCTACTGGCCTGGTTTAAAAGTTTGTAAATGTTACGCTTGTCATCCCGGCTAAAATTGGTTTTGTTTTTTGTGCGCTCAATGCGTTCTTGAAGCCAGTATGTTTTTTCGGGATGACGAATGAAAAGAAACTCTGAACCGATTGAACTCCGGTATGTTTGATTCAGGTGCTTTAAAATATCCCCAAGAGGAGCAGGTCCGATGCCAATTTCTTTTCCTGCCTGAAATACGGTTTTCAGGTCTGCTTTTTCAAGGCCATAATTTTCCAGATCAAGAGTTGGATAATATGAACGGCGCGATCGCACAGGATTGGTTAGCGTGAAGAGGTGCCCTCGTTTTCGAAATGCCTGAATAAAATTAATTACTTTAAATTCTTTATCGATATTTCCGGGAACTTCATCAGAATAGTTCTTCCGAGCAAACTCAAAACCAAGGAAGAAACGTTGCCATTCCTTATCTACCGATTCAGGGTTATTTAGGTATTGCTGGTAATACTCATCAATAAGGGAAGGATCCAATGCCCCTAAAAAATCAAGTTTGCTCATGGCAGCGCTGAAATAGATGTTATGAATTTAAAATGAAGTTAGTACAAAACAAATGTTTCACAATGATAAAACAGTTTATTTCTGTTGATAACAAACGTTTGAGGTTAATGTTTACGCAAAAATTAACAAACCATATAATATGTTTGATGTCATGTTATATGCTGTTTGATTATTTATATTTGTGTATAAATAGCCATCTTGAAAAAAAATATTTACAATTTTAAATCCATATTCTCGCGAAATGTCTCATAAAAAACTCTTTTTGCTGATTGAACGGCGTTTTTTTATAGGAGATTTCTATGAAGCCAACGAATAACTAAAAAATAATCACATGAAAATTGGTGTATTAAAAGAAAAAGATCCTGAAAAAAGGGTTGTTTTACTGCCAGAGTCAATAAAAACTCTGGTAAACTTAAAAACCGAAGTGGTTGTTGAATCAAACGCTGGTGAAAAGGTATTGGTTACCGACAAGGCATATGAAGAAGCTGGTGCTTCGGTCGCTGATCGGAAAACAGTACTTGCACAGTGCGATTTAATACTTCAGATCAATTCACTTTCTGTTGATGAGTTAAATGATTTGGATGCATCTAAAGTAGTTTTAGGTGCCTTAAATCCATTTCAGAATGCGACCCTTGTGGAAAAACTGGTTGCAAAAAAAATCACTTCTTTCAGCTTGGAACTTGTTCCAAGAATTTCCAGAGCACAGTCAATGGATATAC
>DNTK01000592.1 GCA_003508755.1 Bacteroidales bacterium
TTTCTGCATTGGTCATACCGCATACTTTTATTTTAAGCTTTGCCTTCATTGATTAAAGTTGCTTTACAAATGCGTTAAAAGCTGCTCCCGGGTTCGGTGTTTTCATAAAATTCCCCCAATAAGAAAACCATCAAATCCCTTTTCTTTTAGGGACTTTATCGTTTGAATATTGCTTATTCCGCTTTCGGCAACTTTTGGCATTTCTTTGGGTAGCATTCCGGCCAGTGTAATGGAATTCTCAATATCGACCTCAAAGGTTTTAAGGTTGCGGTTATTAATCCCAATCAGGTCGGCATGACCATTAATTTTTTCAAGCTCTTCTTTTGCATGTATCTCAAGCAAAACCTCCAGTCCTAAGTTTCTTGCCAAATTGTACAGGTTTTTAATTTCATCAGCGTCCAGCACTGCAGCAATTAGTAAAATAGCATCGGCGCCGAAAGCCTTGGCCTCAATAAGCTGGTATTCATCAACAATGAATTCTTTTCTGAGGACAGGGATTTTATTTACTTGTCGGGCTAATTCCAAATCCTGCAGGGTTCCTCCAAAATAATTAAAGTCGGTTAATACAGATAATCCGGAAGCGCCTCCTGCTGCATATGCCTGTGTTACCTCATCAACTTCAACCGCATCGTTAATAATCCCTTTTGAAGGGGATTTCCGTTTAAATTCTGCAATAATCCCTGTTCGCTCGCTGTCTAAGACGAATTGTTTTAAGCTGTATGCAGTTCGTTGAAAATGATTGCGTCTTTCCAGCTCGCTTATGCGCACCAGCTCTTTGCAACTTGCAACTTCTTTTCTTTTATAAGCGATTATCTCGTCGAGTATTGTCATTTTTAGCTATTCGTTTTGCAGTTCAATTAATTGCTTTAAAGCTTCAATTGCTTTGCCATTAGAAATGGCCTCCCTTGCAATTGAGACACACTCATCCAGGTTCATTTTTGAATTGAAACACTTGATAGCAAAGGCTGCATTGGCCAGCACTACATTGGTTTGTGCCGTGGTTCCTTTTCCCGAGAGAACATTAATGAATATATCTGCCGATTCCTTCACTGTCTCGCCACCAAACAAGTCCTCCTGCTTTGCTTGCTCAAATCCCAGATCAGCAGGTGAATAAAGCTTATCTTCTTGTTGAGACACCGCCCTGAATTTATCGGTAAGCGATATTTCATCATACCCATCAAGGTTATGCAGAATATAATAATTCATATCTAATTCTTTATAAACCTGGTGATACAATTCTTGAACTTCTTGATTGAATACACCCACTATCTGGTTTTTGGGACGACTTGGATTTACCATGGGGCCAAGTAAATTAAAGAATGTTCGAATTTTCAGGCTTTTGCGAACTGGTCCTACATGCTTCATGGCCGGATGAAAAAACGGTGCATGTAAATAGCAAATCCCTGCCTGTTCAAGTTCGTGTTTTATTTTATCGGTATTGTTGGAGAATTTATACCCGAGGAATTCAAGCACATTGGATGATCCACAGGATGAAGAAACACCATAATTCCCATGCTTAACTACTTTGTAACCGGCGCCCGCAATAACAAAGGCCGCCGCAGTAGATATGTTAAACGTGTTTTTCTCATCACCACCCGTGCCGCAAACATCAATGGTATTGTATTCAGAAAAATTCAGGGGTATACAAAGCTCAAGCAATGCTTCGCGAAAACCTGCCAGTTCCTGAGGAGTTATTTTTCGCATGAGGTAAACCGTGAGAAAACTGGCTATTTCGGCATCAGAAAATTCACCTTGTCCAATACGTAATAAAATGGCTTTTGCCTCCCCCATGGAGAGGGTATTTTGTGCAAAGAGATATGTAAGTGTTTGTTTCATATTGTAAAAATATTTGGTTAGAAGCTTGAAGATTCATTTATATTAGTAACAATCTTCTGTCTTCCAGCATCTGTCTTCTAGCTATTAATCCAATTCTCGATAATTTTCATTCCGTTTTCGGTCAGGACCGATTCCGGATGGTATTGCACTCCTTTTACATCATAGTTTTTATGGCTTATTCCCATTATCAACCCTTCCTGGCTGAGGCTGGTAATTTTAAAGCAATCGGGTAAATCTTTTTTTGCAACTACCCATGAGTGGTAGCGTCCTACTTCTATTTGATCGGGTAATTCAGTATATAAAGTATCTTCCGGTGTAACAATATCTATAATAGAAGAAACACCATGATACACTGTATCCAGATTTATAAGTGATCCACCAAAAGCCTCGGCAATAGCCTGATGCCCCAGGCAAACGCCCAGAATACTTTTTTTCGGAGCATATTGTTGAATTAAATCCAGACAAATACCGGACTCTTCAGGTATTCCGGGACCCGGACTGAGTAGGATTTTATCATATGCATCAATGGCTTCCAGCGAAATTTTATCGTTTCGATAAACATCGATGTGGTCCGATGTGGTGTTTTCGAGGTAATGTACCAGGTTATAGGTAAACGAGTCGTAATTATCAATGACTAATATTTTCATGGCTTAATTGTTTCTTTGTTAGTATCCACCTAAATTGACTGTGCCAGCTCGATAGCCTTTTTGAGGGCACCCAGTTTGTTGTTTACTTCCTGAAGCTCATTTTCTTTTTTTGATACGGATACAATTCCGGCACCTGCCTGGTAAAAGAGCTTGTTGTCCTTACTCAGAAATGTCCGGATCATAATGGCATGATTAAGCGTTCCGTCAAATCCGAGGTAACCAATAGCACCACCATAGTATCCACGATGCTGGTTTTCGTATTTATCGATAAGCTGCATTGCCTTGTACTTAGGAGCACCTGAAAGTGTTCCGGCAGGAAATGTAGACATCATAATGTCCACCACATTGTCGGGATGGCGCATTTTTCCTGAAACAGTGCTTACCATATGCAACACATGGGAGTAGTATTGTATTTCACGGTAGCTGTCAACCCTTACATCGGTAGTGTAGCGACTCAAATCGTTTCGAGCCAAATCCACAAGCATTACATGCTCAGCATTTTCTTTTTTATCTTTAGATAATTCTTCAGCCAGTTTTTTGTCTTTTTCGTCATCGCCTGTGCGCTTGAATGTTCCGGCAATTGGATTAATCACGGCTCGTTCGTTCTCGACTTTTATTTGAGCCTCGGGTGAGGAACCAAAAATCTGGTAATCGGTATAATCGAAATAAAACAGATAGGGCGATGGATTTACCGAGCGCAATGCACGGTATGCGTTAAATACATCGCCTTCGAATTCCTGCGAAAATTGACGCGAGAGCACGATCTGAAACACATCTCCTCTAAAACAATGCTTCTTACCCAACTCTACCAATTCCATATACTCTGTATCGGAAAGGTTAGAGGTTTCGTTGTTTTTAGCAACAAACTTTGAGGTGTTAAAGTTTTGACTTTTTATGAGTGACTCAATGACAGAAATATTACTCTCCTGGCCATCCACCAGGTTTTCGATTAACTGAAGTTCATTATTGAAATGATTAATTGCAATGATGTACCTGTAGAAGCTATATCGAATCTGCGGAACACTATAATCGGAGGAGTGTTTGTTGGTCAACTTAAGAGTCTCAAAATACTCAATGGCATCGTACTCGCAATATCCAAAAATTCCATTTAATGGAAGTGCTCCGTGCTCTTTGGTATTAAAAGCCTGAATGAATTCCTTAAAGATTCTCTTGAATTCATCCGGTGAGGTAACATCTCCTTCATGTCTTTCATTATTAGGCGCTTCAATGGTATACCTGCCATTATTTACCATAAAATTCGCAACGGGTTGCATACAAATAAAGGAGTAGCTGTTTTCGTTGCCATGATAATCGGAACTTTCCAGCAATATGGAATTGGGAAAGGCTTCACGAGCTTTGAGATAAATACTTACTGGTGTTATAACATCGGCAAGCATTTTTCGCGTGGTTGTATTTATTTTTATGCTGTTCATTGGGCTTGTAATTACTATTTTGGTTAAACTAAAAACGGCCTGTCGTGAGTGCGACAGGCCGTTTTCTTTTATCGTATTATTTTATACAATGGGTGTCTTCCTCACAGTTATTTAATAACTCCAAGCCACCACCAATTTGTATAAAAAAACTTGTTCATCTATTATTTTGTTTGTTTATGCAAAGATATATTATATTTTTTCAAAACAACAAACTTAAGCTACTTTTAATCGTTTTATATCTTGCTTATCAATTTTTTCCATCGCATACTTCTTGGTTATACGTATGGTATTTGTCTCTTTCGAAGGCATGTCAAACATGGCATCCATCATAATGGCTTCGCAGATAGAACGCAATCCGCGAGCGCCGAGCTTAAATTCCACCGCTTTATCAACGATAAATTCAAGGGCTTCATTATTAAAACTCAATGTAATTCCATCCATTTCAAACAATTTGATGTACTGCTTTATGATGGAATTTTTCGGTTCTGTGAGTATTTGTCTTAATGCTCCTCTGTCAAGTGGATTAAGATAGGTAAGTACCGGAAGTCTTCCGATAATCTCTGGTATTAAACCGTAGGATTTTAAATCTTGCGGAGCAATATATTGCAAGAAGTTAGAGCGATCGATATGATGCGCATCTTTACTTGCATTAAATCCAACCACCTGTGCATTTAATCGTTGACTGATTTTTTTCTCGATACCATCAAAAGCTCCGCCACAAACAAAAAGTATATTTCTTGTATCAACCGGAATCATTTTTTGGTCCGGGTGTTTACGCCCACCCTGTGGCGGCACATTTACCACGGATCCTTCAAGGAGTTTAAGTAGACCTTGTTGAACACCTTCACCGGAAACATCGCGTGTGATTGAGGGATTGTCACTTTTACGGGCAATTTTATCGATTTCGTCGATAAAAACAATACCTTTCTCAGCAGCTTCTACATTGTAGTCAGCCACCTGCAGCAGGCGGGTTAATATACTCTCGATATCTTCACCCACGTAACCTGCTTCTGTAAGTACAGTTGCATCAACAATGGTAAATGGCACATGCAGCAACTTGGCAATGGTTCGTGCAAGGAGGGTTTTACCAGTACCGGTTTCTCCAACCAGAATGATATTCGATTTATCAATCTCAACATCGTTCTCTTTTTTGGAGTGGTGCATTAACCTCTTGTAGTGGTTGTAAACTGCAACCGACAAATATTTTTTGGCTTCGCCCTGTCCAATCACATATAAATCAAGAAACTTTTTAATTTCAGCAGGTTTAACGAGCTGAATTGAATTAATATCAAAGTCGTTCTTTTTTCTTAGCTCTTCCTGTACAATATCATAGGCCTGTTCAATGCAATTATCGCATATATGGCCCGAAATACCTGCAATAAGCAGGTTAGTATCACGCTTTTCTCTTCCGCAGAACGAACATCTGTCCATATAATTTATTTTTTCGTTTTCATCAGAACTTCATCAACCATGCCATAATCCTTGGCTTCCTGAGATGTCATCCAGTAGTCTCGGTCGGAATCTTTCTCCACATCGTCGAAAGGTTTTCCTGTATGGTCGGAAATGATAGTATAAAGTTCTTTCTTCATTTTAAGTATTTCGCGGGTAGTAATCTCAATATCGGAGGCTTGTCCTTGGGCCCCACCCATTGGCTGGTGAATCATTACCCTTGAATGTTTTAACGCAGAACGCTTACCTTTTGTTCCCGAACAAAGTAAAACAGCTGCCATAGAGGCCGCCATACCGGTACAAATAGTAGCTACATCGGAGTTGATAAATTGCATGGTATCGTAGATTCCCAGCCCTGCATGAACCGATCCACCCGGCGAATTGAAATATATTTGGATATCTTTTCCGGTATCTGCTGAGTCGAGGTACAGCAACTGGGCCTGGATAACATTGGCCACATAATCGTCGATGGGTAAACCCAGGAAAATAATGCGGTCCATCATTAACCGGGAAAACACATCCATGGATGCTACATTTAATTGGCGCTCTTCGATAATTGTTGGTGAAATGTAACTGTTGTATGTTGAAGTAATGGTATCGAGGTGCATACTGTTGATGCCCCGGTGCTTAACAGCGTATTTTTTAAAGTCGTTTATATAATCCATTTTTATTTTTGGTTTTGTGTAAAGTTACGCTAATTTTTTAAGAGCGAAAACAAAAAATGAGCAGACTGGCTGCTCATTTCTCCCGTTACCCTAAATATTATTGTATGTTATTTGTCCTCGAATAATTTATTGAATTTATCGATGTTAATCTCTTTTTCGTCCACTTTCACGGTTTCCTTAATATGAGCAACCACTTTATCCTCCAGTTTGGTCTCGTGCAGCTTACGAACTTCCTCCTGGTTTTCCAGTGAGCGCTGTGCAAACTGCTCAAGATGTTCATCTGGCACATTGTTCATGCCATAATAAGCGAACTGCATACGTGCATTGTCGATGGCTGCAGATTTAATATCTTCTTCTTTCACCTCGATTTCGTTTTCTTTCGCTATTCTATCTTTAATGAGCTGCCATTTCAGATCCTGGGTAAATTTATCAAAATCCTTTTCGATGTCTTCGGCGGTAAACTTACCTTCGTTTGCTGCTATTAGCCATCTCTTTAGGAAGGCTTCGGGTAAATCCTTCTTAAATTTCTTAACCAATATTTCTTTTGTATCGACTTTAAACCTGTATTCGCTGTCGTTTTTCAGATTTACGGAAGCTTCATCTGATATTTTCGCACGGAATTCTTCAACAGATTTCACATTTCCTTCGCCGTATATTTTATCAAATAGCGCTTGATTAACTTCAGATTTGTTGAAACGTTGGATTTCTTCCACCGTCACTTTAAAGTTACCGGAAACATTCGATACTT
>DNTK01000200.1 GCA_003508755.1 Bacteroidales bacterium
CTTTTCGAGAAACTATTATCACGTGCAATTATACAGTTAGGTTTTGAAGAAATGGTTATTGATGTGCTCTACCCATTCTTTAAACGCATTGGTATTATGTGGCAAACAGGAACCATAACACCCGCACAAGAGCATTTTATTTCAAATCTGGTCCGCCAAAAGTTTATTGTAGCAATTGACAGTATTGTTCTCAATGAAAGCGCAGACTCAAAAACGTTTGTATTGTACCTCCCCGAAAATGAATTGCACGAATTGGGTCTTCTTTTCATGAATTATATTCTTAAGAAAAGAGGCCATAAAGTAATTTACCTGGGTGCTATTGTTCCATTAAGCAGCTTAATATCCATGATAAAGCTTAGACCAGCCGATTACATTGTTACCTCAGTGGTTGGTTCAATGGAAGAGGAAGATCTGGAAGCGTATATTCATGAAGTATCAGAAGAATTTCCCGATTTAACAATATTTCTTACCGGTAATCAAGCACAGTCGCTTAAAAAAACCCCTAAAAACGTAAAACTTGTTCCTTCAATCAAGGATTTCATAAAAATTGCCGATTCTATCAGCCCTCATTAGCCATTCGGATATTACAACTCATTTATTTGATTTACTGACACTTACTGCTAATAAAATACGTTTTGTTTAATTTTAGTTAAACACTGCGTTTATTTTTTTGTGTTTTTCGTTAAACAATTTAGTGTTTTGGAATTATTTAGAAAAAACTATTGTATCTTTCTAGTAATGTGCTATTTATGTTATTTGGTTACTTGTAAAAGAGTTAGAATTCATGCTATTTTTTTGGAGTGGATTTGACAAATGTTTAATTGTTTTATATCTTCGTTAAACAAATTAATCAATACATAACAGCCATGACAGCCATTGAATTTAATTATCAGCTTACAAGACTTAGTGAAAACCTCGAACGATTTGCTTTAAGTCTTACATCAAACAGAGAAGATGCCAAAGATCTTCTGCAGGAAACCTTTGCCAAGGCTATTTCGTACCGCGACAAATTTGTTGATAACACCAACTTAAAGGCCTGGACCTTTACGATTATGAAAAATACCTTCATCAACAATTACCGAAGAGCTTCCAAAGCAAATACTACATTCGATAACACGGATGATTTATACTATCTGAACCTTAACAAAGCAGGAAATAGCCATTCGCCCGAAAGCGAAATTTCCACAAAAGAAATTAATAAAGCCATCAGTGAGCTTGAAGATGAATTTAGAATACCATTCTTAATGCACACTCAGGGTTTCAAATACAAAGAAATTGCTGATGAGCTAAACCTAAAAATAGGTACCGTTAAAAGTCGTATTTTCTTTACTCGCAAGAAGCTAATGGAAAAACTTCAAGACTACGCATACTAAAACTTAAACTTTTGAAACCATGAATGCACAAAATAATCAATCTGCGTATAATTATGCGGAAGACAATCGCTCGCGCGAATTTTTAAAGATAATTACTGGCTCCGATGAGGCCCTTGCTAACGAAATCGAACTCAAAATAGACTCAGATGCACTTGATGAGGATTCAAGAATAGAACTTATTGCCATACATTTTGAAGAAATAATGCGAATTTTGGGGCTCGACCTGGAAGACGACAGCTTGAAGGATACCCCGCGAAGAGTGGCGAAGATGTATGTAAAAGAGGTATTTAGCGGCCTAAGCAAATCAAATAAACCAAGCATCACACTTTTCGATAACGATTACAATTACGAAGAAATGCTTCTCGAGAAAGATATTAAAGTGCATTCTTTTTGTGAGCACCATTTCGTTCCTATAATTGGAAAAGCGCATGTTGCCTATATTTCGAGTGGTAAGGTTATTGGACTTTCCAAGATAAACCGAATTGTTGACTTTTTTAGCAGACGACCTCAAGTACAGGAACGCTTAACAGTGCAAATAGCCGAGGAATTGAAAAAAGCCTTACAAACGGAAGATGTTGCAGTAGCAATTACAGCAGACCACATGTGTGTTACCCTTCGAGGAATAAAAGACCAGGATAGTTCGACTTACACCAGCAGTTTTCATGGCAAGTTTAAGGAAAAGGAATACCGGAAGGAATTTCTTGACCAGATTAAGGCTTAAAAACCACAAAAATCAACACATAATCCAAAACCACTTCAGATTCGAGGTGGTTTTTTTGTGTTTGCAAACAACCACCCAAAACTATCTAATCCAAAATAATCATAGTACCTATTTCATGCCTGTAACTAAATAAGTTTTTATATTTTTGCAGCACTAATTTTAATATTATGAGTAAAGCAGATCGCTATAGCAAAAGGGGTGTTTCCACACAAAAAGAAGATGTTCACGGTGCAATTGCTGACTTTGACAGTGGTTTATATCCCAATGCGTTCTGTAAAATATTGCCCGACCACTTGACTAATGATAGCGATTACTGCATTGTTATGCATGCCGATGGTGCCGGCACAAAATCGTCTCTGGCATATATATACTGGAAAGAAACAGGCGACTATTCGGTTTGGAAAGACATTGCTCACGATTCAGTTATTATGAACATCGACGATCTGCTCTGTGTCGGTGCCACCGATAATATTCTGCTGTCATCAACCATCGGCAGAAACAAAATAAAAATTCCGGGTGATGTAATTGCTCTAATTTTAAAAGGTTACGACGACTTAATTCAAGAGCTCGCCACACACGGAATACACCTGCACCTTACAGGAGGCGAAACGGCTGATGTGGGTGACTTGGTGCGCACCATCATTGTTGATTCAACAGTTACCTGCCGAATGAAAAGGGAAGATGTAATCGAGAACAATATTCAGCCCGGAGATGTAATTGTTGGCCTTTCATCGTTTGGTAAAGCCACCTATGAAAAGCGTTACAATGGTGGAATTGGAAGTAATGGACTTACCTCTGCCAGACACGATATGTTTAAAAACCACCTGGCATTAAAATACCCTGAAAGCTATGACGACTTAATTCCTAGATCGTTGGTTTATACGGGGAAATATGAGCTAACACAGAAAATTGATGGCTTAGATGTTAACGCCGGGCAGCTAATACTCTCACCCACACGCACCTATGCCCCAATTATCAAGCGTGTACTTGACGAATTGCGACCACACATTAGCGGAATGATTCATTGTTCTGGAGGTGCACAAACTAAGGTTTTAAAATTCGTTGAAAACCTGCACATTATCAAGGACAATATGTTTAACATCCCTCCTATGTTCAGATTACTTCAGGAACAATCGGATACCGATTGGTCAGAAATGTACGAGGTCTTTAATATGGGACATCGATTTGAGATATATTTACCCGAGCAATATGCCGAGCGAATCATCGATATTTCAAAATCCTTTAATGTGGACGCGCAAATTATTGGTCGTGTTGAAGAGGCACCGGAGAAAAAACTTACGATTAAAAGCGAGTTCGGTACTTTCGAGTACTAGCTTAATTTCAAAATAAAACCTGGAGAGTGAAAACAGCATGTCTGTTATCGCTCTTTTGTGTTTGTGAACCTTGGTTCGTATAAAAAATATAGATTAAAATTGAGGAGAAAAAATGAGTGGAAATTTTATTCTTGAGAAACTAAAAGGTATACAGCAACGCTTTATCGAAGTGGGTGAATTGATTACCCAACCGGATATTATTGCTGACATGAAGAAATATGTCAGGTTAAATAAAGAATATAAAGAATTAGAGCCACTTATTGAGGTTTATAAAAGCTATAAAAATGTTCTTGGCAACATTAAATCCTCAAAAGAAATACTCGCAACTGAGGATGATGCTGAGCTTAGAGAGATGGCTAAAGATGAACTGGAGGAATTAAATGACCAAGTTCCAGAGCTGGAAGAAGAAATTAAACTTTTATTGATTCCAAAGG
>DNTK01000531.1 GCA_003508755.1 Bacteroidales bacterium
GGGTTAATCTTCTGAATTTACAAATCTAAAGCTATAGACTTGGTTGTTTACCGGGATGTATATTTTGTAATAGTGCGACTCCGGCAATGTGAAGTGGATTTTGCCAGTGCGATAGGATTTTGCATTGATTGACGAGTTACAAAAGATCTCACTGTTCATGTGGTAACGGGTATGGGAAAGTTTATCTGCCTCCTCGATACTTTTCGCCCTGACTTCGTCTACGATTATTTGACCGGCCAGGTGCGAAACACTTAATAAATCTCTGCTAGAACCGGATGCTCCATTGCTTGCAAGGGCTATATCAGTAGCTGCATAAGCAACACCCATTAGCATGCTCAACAGATTATAATTGCTTGCTTTTTTGTCGTGCTTTTCAATCTCAACGTTAAGTCCTCTTAAAACACTGTCGGCGGGCAATACAACATGCATCTTTTCAGCAACTATGCTGCCGGAAGTATCGTAGCAGAAGGCATATATCTCGGAGGGATTAAAATAAACCACGGTGTCCGATTGGTTATCGATGGTTATATCAAAAATGAGCGAATTTTCTAGTTTCCCTTCGAAACCAATGGATACAATTATATTGTTTTCATTTTCAAAGGCAAATAATCTTCCATACTCTTTGAATATATTGTGATGTATATCCGGCTTAATATGAATTTCTTGAGCGTTTATAGGAAAATAGAAATGGGATAGAAACAAAATAATAAAACAGGTAGTTCTCATTTTGGCTGATTTTCATTTTTCACACCAAAAACTGTACCTAAATCGTGATTTTTATGCAGCCAGGCCAGATAATTTGATTGTTACTCCACCACCCAATCATATTCCAGGGTCCAGTTTGAACGCACATCCAATTCTGAAGGATAGTAGGATACACGCTCGGGTTGTAGCTTTCGTTCATAATCGCCGGTGTCCCATATGCCGTTGGCATTATCATCAAAAATAAGCTTAAGCAGGTAGGTGCCCGGATTTAGAAAATCAAATTCTACCATCCCATCGCCAAAGAGTTGTTTTTGTTTTAGTACTTTCTCGTTTGGATCGAGTAATTGCAAAATAACAGGGGAGGTTATATTACTGAGCTTCATACTCACAATACCATAGTGATCGTCTTTTTGGGTTGTAAATTTGAATGCAATGCTATCAATGGTTCTGCCATAAATGTCAGTAAACGCACCTTCGTAAAGATTTAAGATATATTGTGTGTTGGGTTCAAAGTCTACATCCAATCTCAGTTGTCTAAATTTAGCACTATCGGTTTTTAAAGTGAAAGCCGCAGGAAACTCAAGGGTATCTTCCATGCGCACCAGGTTTATTTTACTCTGGTCGAAGGTGAAGACAGGTACTGCAGGAGTAAATATTACCGGGCGATATAAATCATGCGCACTGCTATTAATATTGTTTTTAAAACTCACCCTTGGAGGCGGAGGAGGCAGGGTATCAGTTACTTCCTCTTTGCTGCCAAAAGGGAGTTTAAATCCTTTTCTTTCTTTTCCATCAGATTTTCCCCTGCTGCCAGTGGTTTCTTTTTCAATCTTTGCGGTTAATAAAAGGGTGTCGACGGTAGTAATTAAATTGCCTGTGGTGTCAGTTTCAGGATAGGTTAGTTCTACCGTAATGCTGTCTCTCATGAGTAAACTGCTATCGGGTATCCAATAAACCAGGGTATCCAGGCGGGCATTGGCCTCTAACAAATACCAGTTATCCTCTTCTACAATGGTATCAAGTAACCTTATTCCGGGAGGATTAGAATTCGTATCATTAAAAATAAACTGCAGTTTCTCGGGGTTAACCCTGTCATATTCCACCAAATATTGTTGGTAGGGAGCAGCTTCGGTAAACGAAAACAAATCGATATAATACCCATAGGTCATAAATTCGATTGAATCCGTGGCAACACTGTCAGTATCAGCCATAAGATTCTCAGAATCTTCTATTGAAGAAGTGTCTGTTTGTTCCATCTCACCATTCATTAAAATACTGTTTACTGAATCGGGTTCGACCGGAAAACTATCAGGATACAGGTGTACCCATTCATTGGCAAAACCAATAATCTCAGAAGGCATATCAAAAATCATATTGGCATTTGCATCCTTTAATACGAAAATAGAATAGGTGCCGGGAGCCACGTGGTTAATTCTGTAATTCCCTTCTGAATTGGTTCTTGCCAGATAGCTGGGTTTTGTAGTAAGAGGCATGGTGTCGGATAAATTGCTGTATAAATGGACAAACATTCCTTCTTCATCGGGCTGATGCGTAAACGCATCAATAATTCTGCCGCTTATTGAAAAAGAATCGATGTGAGGCAGAATAGAAACAACAAACTGAAAATCGAGCAAGGGATTACTTTCGTTATTATCTACAATTGATTCTCCGAAATCGAGTGTATAGGTAAATGAATCAAGGTCTGCATAGTGCAAGTCTACCACGATACCCTTGCCTTTTGTGCGGGGCAGAGGAGTTTCTTCCAGTGGCGGAGAAATGGTAAATTCTGTAAACGCATCTTCCAATTTAATGAATTCATCAAAACCCACAAAAACTGTTTTGCGTTTGTAGTTTGTGGCATAATTTACAGG
>DNTK01000344.1 GCA_003508755.1 Bacteroidales bacterium
TCGCATTACACAACCGATTCGTGTGCAGGTGCTACTGCTATTGCCACGGGAACAAAAACTTACAACGGGGCTATTTCAGTTGATACCAGCGGGAATCCGCTAAAACCAATTTCTCTTTATGCACAAGAAAGAGGAATGGGAACAGGCATCATTACCACCTGCAATCTGAATCATGCAACTCCGGCAGCTTTTGCGGTAAGTAATATTTCGCGCCATAATTACAATGAAATAGTTAAAAGCTTCGGTGAAACGAATTTTGATGTGTTAATTGGCGGTGGTTCTTTTTTGTTTGATTCATTGGATGTGTCGCAGACTTTTATTAACAAAGGTTACGATGTGGTTAAGCATTTGGACAGTATCGATAATCAGATGGAAAAACCTATACTTGCTTTACCTTTCGAAGCTCATCCCCCAAGTATTATTGAAGGCAGAAGTTCAGAGTATTTGGCATCGGCCTCTAAAATTGCATTAAAGAGGCTTTCGAAAAGCAGCAATGGATTCTTTCTTATGATTGAAGCTTCACAGATCGACTGGGGCGGACACGATAACAACATTGATTATGTAGTTTCAGAAATGCTCGATTTTGATAAAGCCATTGGAATAGCCTACGATTACGCAGATAGAAATCCCGGTACACTGGTTATTGTAACTGCCGATCACGAAACCGGAGGGCTTACATTACACAATGGTAACCTCAAGCAAGGAACCATAGAAGCGAACTTTTCATCATTTGGACATACTGGTATTCTTGTTCCGGTTTTCGCCTATGGCACCGGTGCTTCAGAATTCTCCGTTATTATGGACAATACCGATATTTTTTATAAAATGATGTCAGCATTAGGTTTGAAGTAATGCGTAACCTGGTTTTTATAGCAATATTTTTTATCTTCCTTGCCTGCACGGCAAATTCGGTTAGCGATACCAATGAGTTTAAGAACTACACAATAACGAAAGTGTGTGATCTGCCGGAAGAAGTGATCGAAACGAGTGGTATCTTATTTTTGGATGGTGTGCTCTGGACTTTTAACGACAGCGGGAATGACCCAATACTTTATGGAATCGATACATCCGCAGGCGAAGTAGTAAAGTCTTTTGAAATAGCCACCGCTGAAAATATCGATTGGGAAGCAATCACAGAAGATCATCAGAATATCTACATTGCGGATGTGGGAAATAACGGTAACTCACGCGATACATATGAAATATATGTTCTATCAAAAGATTCGCTTACCAAGCAATCCACGAAAAAAATACATCCCTCAAAGGTTATTCGCTTTGAGTATTCCGAAACCGGATTAGAAGACATTAATCTGAATGCTGTTGATGTTGACTGTGAAGCAATTCTCTCCAAAGAAGACTCGCTGGTGCTGCTAACAAAGGACTGGTTTTATTATTCTGTTGCCGCATTCACATGCTCAAAAACCGCCAGTCATTCAACTGGTGAATTGCAGGGAAGTTTTGAATTAGGTTTTGCCGCTACTGCTGCTGTGAGAATGGATGAAAATCACCTGGCTATATTGGGGTATAAAGATTATCGCTCCTACCTGGTAATCCTGGATTCAGACCCAACACTCCGCCATGCAAAAGAGGTTGCCAGGTTCGAATTATATGACTTAGAAGGTTTCCAAACCGAAGGGTTATGCTACGCAGATGGTAAGTTCTATATTTCCAGCGAAAGCCTGAGTATGCCACAGGCATTGTTTCGGATGGAGTTTCACTAAACTTTGGCAAGATTTTAGATAGATTCACCTACTAAAAAAAGCTTGCTATCTTTGAAAAGGTAAACCACTAATATTAAATTCTGGTGAATAGAAATCTGTCTGTTTTATTTATTTGCTTTTTTCTGATATCGCTTTGTATTCCGGATTTACTTGCGCAGCGCACGTATACAACAACTTCAAAAAAAGCCATTGGCTTTTACGAAGAAGGAAAGGCCCAATACCGACTCCGGTATATGCTCGAGGCAGAGGAGTTGCTGTTGAAAGCTATTAAAACAGACGAGAAATTTCAGGAGCCACACCTGGTGCTGGCAGAACTCTATTGGGATCAGAAAAAATACGATGAGGCCATTGATATGTATTCCAAGGGGTTATCCATTAATGAATCATTCTATCCACCTGGTTTTGTAAACAAAGGGAATCTTGAAATACGAATGGCGCGCTATGCAGATGCCAGGATTAGTTTTGAAAAGTATCTTGAATTCGCTTCATCCGCTTCAAAACGTATAGGAGAGGCTAAGCGAGGAATAAGGCAAGCTGAATTTGCCCTTGAGGCATTGAAGAATCCTGTTAGCTTTAACCCTGTGCGATTGCCCGATGCTATTAATTCGCCCGATGATGAATATTGGCCCAGTCTTTCGGCCGATGAACAGACTTTAATTTTTACCCGTTTGGTTGGTTCGGGCGATGGTTTACATATGCAGGAAGATTTCTATGTGAGTTATCACGATTCGCTATCGTGGAGTGAAGCCATTAGTACCGGAAAACCATTAAATACTTTTGATAACGAGGGAGCACAGTCGATTTCGGCCAACGGCAAAACCATGGTATATACTGTCTGCAACAGAAAAGGCATTATTGGAAGATGCGATTTGTACTTCTCAGAGAAGTTTGGCGATGAATGGTCAGAACCCGTTAATATGGGATACCCGATAAATACCAAGCACAAAGAAACACAGCCCAGTCTGTCTTCCGACGGAAGGATACTTTATTTTGTCAGCGACCGACCAGGAGGCTTCGGAAAACAAGACATTTGGATGAGCAAACTCGATATCAATGGCAAGTGGAGTACCCCGGTAAATCTTGGCGATAAAATTAACACACCAGGTTTTGAATCCTCCCCCTTTATTCATCACGACAATCAGACCCTGTACTTTTCCTCAAACTATCATCTGGGTATGGGAGGTTTTGATTTATTTTATTCCCGCCGTGATAAAGAAGGAAAATGGCAGGCTGCTAGCAATCTTGGATCTCCCATAAATACACAGCGCGATGAGATTGGACTGATAATTAATGCCAAAGGTAATATGGCATTTTATGCATCCGATATCAGCAGCACAACAGGAAAAGATATCTATCAGTTTGAGTTATACGAAGAAGCCCGGCCCATAGAAGTTTCGTATATGAAAGGGAAAGTATACAACGGAAGAACAAGACAAGCCTTAAAAGCTAACTTTGAACTCTATGATTTAGCTGACGGAGCGCTAGTTACCAGTTCTTTCTCAGATTTCAGAAACGGTGAGTTCCTTATCTGCATTCCTACCGACAGAAACTATATGCTTAACGTTTCCAGGGAAGGTTATTTGTTTTATTCAGAAAATTTCAGTCTTGAAGGGGTATTTCATCTCGATGAGCCTTTTAAGAAAAATATACCGCTGAAAGAGATTTTAGTTGGTAAAAGCATAGTGCTGCGCAATGTGTTCTTCGAAACAGACGATTTTCAGCTGAAACCAGAATCGAAAACTGAACTCGATAAAGTGGTAACCTTGCTGCGTAATAACCCCGAATTACGTGTTGAAATTAGTGGCCATACCGACAACCAGGGCGGTGAGGAATATAACCAGGAACTTTCTGAAAAAAGAGCTGCCTCTGTAGTAGAGTATTTAATAGCTGAAGGAATTGAAGATGACAGGCTCGTAGCGAAAGGCTATGGATTTAATGTGCCGATCGATACCAACGAAACTGCCGAAGGAAGAGCAAATAATCGCAGAACTGAGCTCAAAGTAATTGAATAACACTACCTGCAAAAAATAGTTCTGGCTAAAATCATGTTTAATTATTATTAAATATGCCTTAATTTTTCTACTTTTCGGAGTTCGAAAATAAATAGGATTATGAAGAATATTTTAGTTGTTTTATTGTCTTTGGTATCATTATTTCTATCGGGGCGTTCAGGCAATAATCAGGAAAGTCCAAAACCAAAGAAAGATGCCGAGTTTTCTTTTATACATTTTATACCTGCAACCCCAGTAAAAGACCAGTATCGAACAAGCACTTGCTGGAGCTTTGCCACCATTTCATTTATCGAATCAGAATTAATCCGCACCAGTGGTAAAGCCTACGATTTATCAGAAATGTTTATAGTACGCAATGTATACAAAGAAAAAGCCAAAAAATATGTACGTATGCATGGTAACATCAGGTTTGCAGGTGGCGGTGAACCAAACGATGTAATGAATGTGATTAAAACAAAAGGCATTGTTACCGAAGAAGCATATTCAGGATTATTGGTAGATACAGCTAATCATGTGCATAACGAGATGGATGCTGTACTCAAAAATTATGTGAGCACAATTATCAAAAACAAGAACAAAAAGCTTTCGAATGCCTGGGAGGATGGTTTTCATTCTATTCTTGATTCCTATTTGGGTGTGGTTCCTGCAGAATTCGAAGTAAATGGAGAAAAACACTCTGCCATAACCTTTGCTGAAAACCTTAATTTTAACCCCGATGATTACGTACTCGTATCAAGCTTTAATCATCATCCCTTTTATCAGTCTTTTATTTTGGAGGTTCCGGATAATTGGTCATGGGGTGAGGTGTACAACATACCCTTGAACGAGTTAGTAAGTACAACCAGGTATGCCCTCGAAAATGGATATTCGCTTGTATGGGCATCCGATTATTCCGAGAAGGGTTTCATGCACAACCAGGGTATTGCAGTTGCTCCGAAAGCTTTGTATGCCCCTCACTCAAGGGAGGAAGCTAAAAGTATAAATAAGTTAAAACCTGCAGAGCTAAAAGAACGAATTCTAGATACTGAATCGCCTCTGGAAGAATTGGAAGTAACTCAAGACATCAGACAAGAGGGGTTTGATGATTATTCTACCCAGGACGATCATGGAATGCACCTGGTTGGTCTTGCAAAAGATGCGAATGGCAATGAGTATTTTTATGTAAAGAATTCTTGGGGAACCGAAAGTCTTTACGATGGCTATCTTTTTGTTTCCGAATCATACTTTCGCTACAAAACTGTTTCAGTGATGTTGCACAAAGATGCCATTCCAACCACCATACGAGAAAAGCTTGGTTTGTAACTGATTGTTATCCACACTGCCTGTTTTCGTGGATATTTCAATAAGGGCCCGACAAAACATTTCACCCACAAACATGTTTTTTTGTTAATAACTCCTGATTTTATGCCATAAAACTGAAACATTTTGGCATTAATTTCGGTAGTAATATATACCAAAGGTTTTACACCACGAAAAGTACATTTCAATTGGGCATGTTTCAAAGAATAAAACGATTAATAGCAATAGTGGGTGTCGCAGGGTTTATGGGAGTATTTTTGCAGTTCTCCTATCCTACAGCAGAAGTCAACGAGCCTGTTATTAATTCTAAAAAACAACTACCTCCTTTTATAAGCAGCCAAAGCAGTTGGTACGACTCCGTATTTAAGACTTTATCTCTAGAGGAAAAAATTGGACAGATGCTTATGGTGGCAGCCTACCCGGAACAGGGAGAAGCGGATAAGAAACGAGTGGCATCGCTCATAAAAAATCAAAAAGTGGGTGGGGTAATTTTCTTTCAGGGTACTCCTCAACAGGTCCATGAACTGGCTAAATATTACCAGTCGATTTCAGACATACCTCTGCTAATGGCCATCGATGGTGAATGGGGATTACGTATGCGCCTGAAAAACTCCATAAAGTACCCAAAACAAATGACTTTAGGTGCCATTACCTCCGATATGCTAATCTATCAGATGGGGCAGGATATTGCCCAACAGCTTAAGCATTTGGGAATACATATAAATTTTGCACCTGTAGTTGATATTAATAATAACCCGGAGAATCCTGTTATCAATGCACGTTCTTTTGGTGAAGAGCGTGTAAATGTAGCGCGCAAAGGACTGCTGTATGCAAAGGGAATGCAGGATGAGGGAGTATTGGCCTTTGCCAAGCATTTTCCTGGTCATGGCGATACCAAAACAGATTCACATTATGGTCTTCCAATTATAAATTACTCATTTAGCAGACTCGACAGTCTGGAGTTGTATCCATTCAGAGCACTCATAAATGCTGGTGTTGGAGGAGTCATGATGGCGCATATGCATATTCCGGCGCTTGATTCAACAAAAAATCTTCCCTCTACATTATCCCCGAAAATAGCAGACTCTTTGTTACAAAAACACCTGGGATTTAAAGGATTGGTAGTTACTGATGCGATGTTTATGAAAGGGGTATCTGACTATTATACTCCTGTTGAGGCAAACTTAAAAGCGGTTCAGGCAGGGAATAACATTTTATTGATGCCTCATGAGGTGCCGCAATCGATTGCCGAAATTGTAAATTCTGCAAAATCCGATTCCACCCTCATACATAATATTAATAGGAGTTGCGAAAAGGTACTCAAAGCAAAAGCATGGGTAATGAATCGCCGGCAGGCCTCTGAGGAGTTTTCGAACGACAGCTTGTTTCGCCCTTCATACGTTTACAATAGGAACAGGTTGGTGGAAGCGGCGGTTACTGTACTCAAAAACGAAAACGATTTACTGCCATTACGTTCGCTTGATACCCTAAAAATTGCCTCCCTGGCAATTGGTAATTCTCCGACTAAAGAATATGTAAATTCTTTGGGGCTTTATGCAAAAGTTGATAGGTTTCAGTTAAAGGATTACACAGATTCCTCTGAAATAAAAATACTTGGGGAAAAACTTTCAGATTATAACCTGGTAGTTTTCAGTATGCATAGCAACAGCCTTAATGCAAAAAAGAAATTTGGCTTTTACAGATCTGAACTTAAAGTAATTGATTCATTATTAACAGATATTCCTTCCATTCTGGTGGGTTTCTCAAATCCTTATGCTTTATCATGGTTACCGAATCTCGATAAGCACAAAGCCATTTTAACAGTCTATGAGAACAGCGATGAGGCGCAGCTTTATGCAGTACAGGCAATTTTTGGTGCCATTGGTGCTACCGGGCGCCTGCCAGTTACCATAAATTCCAATTACCCTGTAGGGCATGGTATACCAATTCGCTCTCTCGACAGGTTAAAATATGTTACCCCTTTCGAAGCAGGATTCGATGAGAGAAAACTTCGTGTTATCGACTCCATTGTAAACGATGCAATTAAGGAAAAAGCGATGCCTGGTTGTCAGATTCTGGCAGCAAAAGATGGTAAAGTGTTTCTTAACTGTGCATTTGGCTATCATACTTACCGAAAAAAAAAAGAAGTTAAAACCAGCGACCTGTATGATTTAGCTTCCATCACAAAGGTAGCTGCCACCGTTCCTTCGCTCATCCAGCTCGAGCAACAAAAAAAAATAGATATCAATAAAACCTTATCGGAATACATTCCTTACCTGGATACATGTGCAAAAGGAGATATTGTGCTTGCAGATGTCTTGCTTCATCAGGCAGGCTTAGCAGCCTGGATTCCATTTTATTGGGCTACCATAGAGCCTGTTTATCCAAGTCATGATTTAATAAGCACAAAATACTCAAAAACCTATCCGATTCAGGTCGGGAAAAGAGCATATGCAAACAAACACTTAAAATACAAGGAAAACTACTTCAGCACTGAACCGGATTCTGTTTTTAGCTACCAGATAGCAAATGGTATGTATATGAACAAAATGTTCGAAGATTCGATATGGTATAAAATTGCAGCGACTGATCTGGGTGAAAAGGGTGATTATCGCTACAGCGATTTGGGATTCTATTTATTTTACAAGATTATTGAACAGCAGAGTAATTCGCAACTTGAAGATTTTACTGACTCTGTATTTTACTCCAGACTGGGTGCTTATACTTTGGGCTACAGGCCTCTTGAACGATTTAGTAAGAATGAAATAATTCCTACCGAGAATGATATTGTGTTCCGCCGGCAGATAGTTCACGGGTATGTTCATGACCCGGGTGCTGCAATGCTCGGCGGAGTATCAGGCCATGCCGGATTATTCAGCAATGCCAACGATTTGGCGAAATTGATGCAAATGTATCTCAACGGCGGGAAATATGGTGGAAATTACTACTTGAGCAGAAAGCTAATAAAAAAATACACCGACTGTCCTTCCTGCAAAGATGGGAACCGACGCGGTTTAGGTTTTGATAAACCACAACCCGATACCACACTGCCAGGTCCCGCATTTAAGGGTATATCGACCAAAAGCTATGGACACACCGGTTTTACCGGAACGATGACCTGGGCCGATCCTTCAACCGGGATTCTATATATTTTTCTTTCGAACAGAGTGTACCCCGATGCGCTCAACTTTAAACTGGTAAAGATGGATGTGCGCACCAAAATTCAGGAAGCTATTTACGATGCCGCTTTATGAGGCTTGTTTCCCCTAGACTTAGCTAAGTGCCTGATTGTCTGATGAAAAAAAATTCTGAACGGCTTATGTTTATTGCGTATTTCGTTTCTTAAAATATTTTTAAATATGACATATTACAGTCTATTTAATTTCATTCTTTGTAAGAAATAGACTTATTTTATACTCGCGTTAACAAGGGGAAAATTGTTATTCAAATAACAGCATCAAAAATTAGGGGATTTTATTCAAATAAACGTAAAACTAGTATCAATTAGATTATTAGTTGGTCATCCTATTAAAAACATTTGATAATGAGTAGCCAGGAAAAAATTAAAGAACTCATTGAAAAGCGTGAGAAAGCTAAAGAAGGTGGTGGGTTAAACCGAATTGATTCA
This sequence comes from Bacteroidales bacterium, assembly GCA_003508755.1. Lineage (GTDB taxonomy): Bacteria > Bacteroidota > Bacteroidia > Bacteroidales > UBA10428 > UBA10428. Next base: position 8,661 of record DNTK01000344.1, read on the forward strand.
CAACACAAAAAGGGTAAACTTACGGCGCGTGAGCGCATCGATATTCTGCTTGACGAAGGAAGCTTTGAAGAATACGATATGTTTGTTACACACCGATGTTCCGATTTTGGTTTGGATAAACAACAATATTTATCCGATGGCGTTGTTACAGGCCATGGAACCATCGATGGAAGAATTGTGTATGTGTTTTCACAGGATTTTACTGTGTTCGGAGGCTCGCTCTCAGAAACCTTTGCACAGAAAATCTGTAAAATCATGGATCAGGCCATGAAGGTTGGCG
>DNTK01000513.1 GCA_003508755.1 Bacteroidales bacterium
GTATAAACCCTGATGTCAAAAGCCCTTGCTAATTCAGCAGCAGTTAGCGGATCAACAGCTCCCTGATTATTTACGCCATCGGTAAGTAAAATAATTACCTTGCTGATGGCATCGGAATCTTTCAAGCGCTTAACTGCGTTTGCTAAGCCCACTCCTATGGCTGTTCCATCCTCGATCATACCACTTTTAACTTGCTTGAATAAGTTTATTAGCACAGCATGATCGGTTGTTAATGGACATTGTGTAAAACTCTCTCCGCTGAAAACAACCAAGCCTATTCTGTCGTTGCGCCTTCCGGAAATGAATTCAGTGGCTACATTTTTTGCTGCTTCGAGCCTGTCCGGTTTAAAATCACGCGCGAGCATGCTTCCAGAAATATCAATCGAAAGCATAATATCTATTCCCATGGTATTTACATTCTCCCATTGATCGGAGGCTTGCGGACGCGCAAGGGCAACGATTAAAAAAGAAATGGTAAATATTCTGAAGGCAAAAAGCACATGACGAAGAATCTCCTTAAAGTATGCCCTTTGCTTCACTACAGAAGAAACTGTACTCACTTTAATACTGGCATTAAACTTGTTTTGGTTTAAAATGTACCATATTATTAAGGGTACATGAATAAACAACAAGTATAAAAAACCGGGTTTTGCAAATTCTATCTCTCCCATCACTCTGTTATTTCGGTTTTTTCCGGGTTATTTTCTTCTTCATTTTCCTCTCCTAGCTTATAGGTTGCTTTTACAAGCTTGTAAGCATTTTCGAGTTGCACAATGTTTTCGTCAGGTTGAGCGTGGCCTTTAGCAAATTTTATACTATCGGCTAAGTTCAGTAATCCCTCAAACTCTTTTAAATTAATTAGTTTATCTAGTCCAATATTCTTCACTTCGATAAGAATCTCCGAGGAAGGCATCTCCATTGCCAGAATACCAAATTTGTTTTCGATGTAAGTACGCACAATAGCGGTTAAGCGGGAGTAATATTCTTTCAATTGTTCCTGCTGCCATAACTTTTGTGCTTTTAGTTTATCAAGTTCCCTAAGTGCAATTATATGGGCTGGTTCTTCGGCTTTTACTGCGGGCCCTAATAATCCCTTTCCTTTTCGCCTTTGCCGAACAAAATATACGATTGCTAAAGCTATGAGTACCATGCCAAGAAGCACGAATAAGGGAATAAAATCCCTGAAAATAACCGGAGCTCTCTCAACATCTGCTATGTCTCTAATCGTACCGGTTGTATCAATAGCAACACCAACTACTTCAAGGTACGAGGGTTTAGAGTAAATTGTATCGGTGATGGTGCCTAACTTCAGAGCAAAAGCCTGTGGTGGGATATAGTGTTTTCCTTCTTCGAAGGAAGTAATCACAAGGCGCTGTTCAAGTTGTTCTTTATCTTTTTTTAATTTGAAAGAGTCAACCATTGCAGAATCCAGAACCTCAACACCCACAATAAGTGTATCACTGAACTCTGGCAACAGAATAACATCATTTGTGTTTTTATTAACAATATATTTCAGTTCAACGGGTTCACCCAGCGAAATCTTATTGGTATCCATTTTTGTTTCAATGGTTATCGCCTGAGGATACCCTGCCTCTATGAAAATAAAAAAGAATGATACTATGAAAAAAACACGCTGTAATACGATCATCTTAAAATCTCTTTTTAAACAAACTCATTAAAGGTTTAATGTAATCTTCCTTGGTACTTAAATGAGTAGCATCTACACCATATTTCATAAAAATATCGTTTGCCTTTTGCTGTCGTGAGTAATAGTGCTCTTTATAAGCAGCTCGGGTACTTTTACTCGATGAGTCTACCCAGATTAACTGACCTGTTTCAGCATCGCGCATATGAATTAATCCAACAGGCGGAAGTTCCGCTTCTCGCTCATCGAAGATATTAAGGGCAATTAGGTCGTGTTTCTTGGCGGCAATTTTCACTGCCTCTTCGTAGTTGGTATCAATAAAATCGGAAATCAGAAAAGCTGTAGAACGTTTTTTTATCACATTCGTAAAGTACCGCAATCCCTCTGAAATGTTGGTTCCGTTGCTTTCGGGTTTAAAATCAATAAGCTCTCTAATGATGCGAAGAATGTGCTGCTTTCCCTTTTTGGGAGGGATAAACTTTTCGATTTTATCGCTAAACAGAACCACTCCGATTTTATCATTATTGTGAATTGCCGAAAAAGCTAATACTGCTGCCACCTCGGTAATCAGGTTTTTCTTAAGGATATCTCCGGAACCAAACTCGCGCGATGCACTAACATCAATTACCAGCATTACGGTAAGTTCCCTTTCTTCTTCAAATACCTTTATGTATGGGTGATTAAAACGGGCAGTAACATTCCAATCGATGTTTCGAACATCATCGCCATATTGATACTCCCGGACTTCGCTAAAGGCCATACCTTTTCCCTTAAAGGCACTGTGATACTCTCCGGCAAATATTTGTTGTGAGAGTCCTTTAGTTTTAATCTCAATTCTGCGTACACGCTTCAATAATTCGGCCGCATCCATAATTATTCCTTCTTCTTTATTGCAATGGTAAAATACCAATCCTCTTCCGTTAGCGAAACGCTATAACACATATTTCCGGCTTTATACTTCCAATTGTAATTATCAACACTTTCGTAATTACTGTCCAATTCATCACGTAAATCGTTAATATTGCTGTAGTCGCTCATAATCCTTATCATGCGACAATGGTTGTTATCGTTCAGAAAGAATAGAACCGTAATTTCCCTTATTCTATCCTCATATTTCAGGTAATTGTAACTATCGTTAATAAAGGCAGTATTAGGTTTGTACATCTTATGATGCTCAAGAACCAATTCCTTTATTTCGTCGGCGCTTTTCCCAATATAATTTATTGAAAAAATAGAGCCTCGATCAGTTGCCATCAGGCCTACCAGTAAAAGATGAAAAATGAGGATTTTCATGACTTTAATTTTTATGGTACTTCAACTGTATCAAGTATTCCCGTTATGATGTCTTCAGAAACAATATTTTCTGCTTCGGCCTCGTATGTGAGTCCAATCCGGTGCCTCAAAACATCATAACAAACAGCACGAACATCTTCAGGAATTACATAACCACGCCGTTTAATAAACGCAAATGCTTTGGCTGCTTTGGCAAGGTTAATGCTGGCTCTGGGCGATCCTCCGTAACTAATTAGGTTTTCAAATTTTTCGAGCTTGTACTTCGAAGGGTACCGCGTTGCAAAAACAATATCAAGAATATAATTCTCGATTTTCTCATCGACGTACACCTCTTTTACAACATCGCGGGCCTTTGCTATATCTTCGGGTTTTAGAATGGTGGAAGCAGATGGAAATTGTTTAGAAAGGTTTTCACGCATGATTAACATTTCCTCTTCCTTCTTGGGGTAGTCAATCACCAGTTTTACCATAAACCGATCGGTTTGTGCTTCAGGCAGCGGATATGTTCCTTCCTGTTCAATTGGATTTTGAGTTGCCATTACCAGAAATGGATTGGGTAATTTAAAGGTTTCAACACCAATTGTTACCTGCTTTTCCTGCATGGCTTC
>DNTK01000479.1 GCA_003508755.1 Bacteroidales bacterium
ATTCTTATTTCAGAAATTGATATTAGCAAAAAGTATTATGATGCCAGCGGGAAATACCGCATGGAAGCCATCAATGGCAAGCTCAATAGCGGCCAAGTAGTCACGGATCCAAAATCAAAAGATCGGACTTCTTTCTGATGTACTCGACTTTGTTACTATAGCAGAAATAGCTCATTTATTGGTCACGTGTATCGTAAGGCAGGGCTGCTCATGCCATCCTAGCAGCTTTACAACATTGCATACCTCATGACATTTGGTGATAAATAAAGAATTGTCATAAAATTGACGTGAATAAACCGTTATAATTCCTTTGATATCTGAGTATTTTAGACAAAATTTTATATTATGAAATCAATTGGAAATACAATCTTAGAAATAAGAAAATCTAAAGGACTTACTCAAGAAGAATTAGCTGAATTATCTAAAGTAAATTTAAGAACGATACAGAGAATTGAAAACAATGAAAGTGAGCCAAGAGGAAAGACACTAAACTTGATTTGCGAAGTTCTTCAAATTGATTCTAGTCGTTTTAATTTTAAAAGCAACCAATATAAAGGAAAGAAAATTGGACAATTAATCACTGGTGGATTTTTCTTATTTCTTTTAAACTCTCTTTTAACTGGTGTAATCGCCTTTATGACAATAGCAAGGACTGCTAATTGGAATAGTCGATTGGGGGCACTATTATTAAGTTTTTTTATCCCAATTTTTATAGTTCACTTTACAAAAAAAATGGATTCGCTTGAAAGAATGTTGAAATTTGGAATAGGATTCTTATTTTATGCAACTCTTCTTTTTATAGTTCAAGGATTTCAAAATGGCCTCCACGCAGGGTTTAGTACTAGCCTGTTTCCTTGCATGATAATATCTTTGTTGGTTTTTTATTACGGGAAAAACATATTTAAGCTATTGAATTAAAACAATGTACATCAATCCCGAGTATCCACAGCCGCTTCAGGCCATCATACTTGTTCCGGGTTTTTGTCCCCTAATTGTAGTTTGAAATCAAATATCAAGCAGACTCCGGAAGATTGGCTTTTTTACCCATTTTAAAAAAAACTTCAAATATGAATAACCAATTAGCATTTTTTTTATAAAAAGCCGTTTTGATACACCTAAATACCATTCTTAGTAAAGAAGTATTATGTCGAACTTTCGCTCAGAATTACAGATGCTTTTATAATTTTTATGATCAGACTAAAATATTAGTTTGAAATAATTGGAAATAATAAGTCAACGAACTACTTTCATACTAAACATTTAGTTTGAACTAATTAGATAGTTCGAATTACTTTTGAAAGTCTATTGCCCATGAAAGAATTAACAAAAGCAGAAGAAGAGGTGATGCGGATCCTATGGAATCTGAACTCAGCATTTGTAATTGATATCATTTCTGAATTGCCTGAGCCCAAACCCGCTTACACAACTATCTCGACAATCGTTCGGATTTTGCAGCAAAAAGGATTTGTAGGACACGAAATTCATGGAAAATTCCATAAATATCACCCTGTAGTCAGCAAAGAATCCTACACGAAATCCTTTATGAAAGGATTTGTAAACAAGTATTTCAGTGGATCATACAAACAAATGGTTTCATTCTTTACTAAGGAGAACAACCTAAGCGTAAATGAATTGCAACAGTTGCTCAATGAGCTTAAAGAGCAGGAATCATGATGAATTATCTACTAGAACTCGCCGCCATACATATAATTTTAGTAGTAGGATATTGGATATTGCTGAGAAAAGAACGGCAATTTGGATTTATGCGAATGTCGCTCATCGTTATCACGTTAGCATCTCTAATTATTCCACTCATCGCGCTCCCACAACTCTTTCCATCGGATAGCCCTTCGATTAGCTCCTTCACATTGGATTTGACTTTGATGGATATTTCATTAAAAATGAATACTACTTCAGCTTCTGCACCCCCCAGTGAATTTGGTATTAACCATTTGATGATTTTTGCATATCTAACTATCAGCGGATTCTTTCTATTTAGGTTTTCCAAAGCCATTTTTGAAGTATGGCACATCCGGAATAGAAGCGCATCTTTCATGCAAGATGGCTGCAAGGTTTACAAGTTCAAAAACCTGAATGGAAGTTTTAGTTTTCTCAACTCGATTTTCATAGATAAGAAACTGGAATCTGACCCAGCAGCATATAAGGCAATTCTTTTACATGAACTGGCTCATGTCAAGTATAAGCATTCATACGAGGTCATATTCTTCGAACTCTACAAAATATGCTTTTGGTGGCTACCGACTTCATGGTTTGTACTGCATGAAATCAAGAAAATTCATGAATTCCAGGCAGATGCCGATGCAGTGAAGAACTTCGACATTCACCGCTATTCATCGATACTGATCAATTCCACCTTGAAGATGAATGGTCTTTCGATAAGTAATTCCTTTAATCAAATCTTTACTCAAAAACGTTTGCAAGTCATGAAAAATAAAATCCAAAAAATCGAGCCCCTGAAAATTGGGGCAATGGCAGCTCTGATACTGCTCGTGTTTGTAATCTTTGCCTGTAGTGAGGAATCCAACAACTTATCAAGATTAGCTACTACCGTTGGAGAAGATAATACATCGAACAGTAACAAATCAATTCCATTGGTTGTAGAAAAACTGCCTGAGTATGAGGAAGGAGAACAAGCATTCAAAGAAGCCATTGAAAACCAAATAGAGTATCCTGAGAAGGCGCTGCAAAATGGGGTTCAAGGTCATATCTTTGTGAAGTTTACTGTACAAGAAGATGGCGCTATTTCTTCAATCAAAACTGTAAGATCGACTATAAAAGAGAGATATCCTGGATTAGGTGGAGAGTGTGAGGTAGAAGCTCATCAAGCTATTTCCAACTTGCAAAGATTCACTCCATGCATTTACAATGGAGAGCCCATTGAAATAGACATGATCGTACCAATTACCTTTACAATGAGTGAAAGAGTTCTCAAAGAAATAGCGACTAACAAGAAAGGAGTCGTTGAAGCTTATGCACCACATACTCTCGGTATTAAACTTAATGTGAATTTTCAGAGAAACGGTGAGATGTTGGAAGGAACTGTCTTTGACGACTTTGGCAAAACGATAGAAGGTGCTTTGGTATCAACTGGGAGTGAAAATGAAGGGCTTTTGATAACTGACAAAAATGGCAAGTTTCAATTCAAGGATTTAAGTCAAATCGATGATATTAAGAATCCCGTGGCATACAAAGATGTTATCACACATTAGCCTACAATCGACCATATAATTTTTCAAGTAGAATTTTAGAAATGAGATGTCCCATAATTAATTTTTAAATAATCAATAATTGAAAATGATGACACGATTTTTTCTACTGATGCTTGTTGTAATTCTCATGAATTGCAAGCCTCAAATGACAGAAACCTTTGTGAAAGGAAAGGTAATTGGGGTAATTCCTAAAACTATATTACATACTGTTCCCGTAAATGGAGGTTGCAATTGGCAATTTATGGAAGAAGTAAGGCCTGATTCTGCAGGTAATTTTCAATTTACATTACAACTCAATGAAGCTGCATTTATTCGATTAGTAGTTCCTAACAAAATATATGATAAGTTTATTATCGCTGAACCAGGCCAGGATTATGAAGTTACCTTAGATTTTACAACTGATGAAAGTAGTTTTAATGTGAAGTGTGAAAGTGAGTTAGGACATAAAATTTACAATAGTCTGGAAATGCCAGAACATATTGATATCATGGCAGATAAAATATCTAATGATTCAAGCCTAACCTTTTTACATAATCAAATAAACCTCGCCAAAGAAGAAGAGTTTAACGAACTTTTAAAGCAACTCAAAAAGGGTAATATATCCAATGATTTTTATGCAATTATTAAAAAGGATAGGCAAACTTATTATGAATCATTAATTCAAGCAGTTGCATTAAGGCTTCACTCTTATTATCGAAAAGATAATGAAGGAATTTTAGAAGATTACAATCGCTTATATAAGACCTATGTCATCTCTGAAGTTCCACTTAACTCACAATGGAGTTATGATTTGTTAAACCAATATATTGAATTTAAAAGACAAAGTTCGATTTATTCTACATCAAACGACAGTATCAGAATAACAAAAAAGAAGGCGATAAGTAGAACAGAGTTCATTAATTTAGCAAAGGAATTTCTTTCAAACGAGCATCTTGAATATTATGTGGCCAGCAATTTAGCATTGGCTTGCCATAGAAAAAAAAGTTATGATTATGAATTAATCCAATTAGTTGAAGACTTTAAGACCAATTATCCAGAAAGTAATTATTTACCCTATTTGGATGAAGCCATCAAACCATTTGTGGAATTTCATGAACAGAAGGAAGAACCTTTACCAGAAAACATAAAGTTAATAGAAAGCTATTCGAGAGTAAATTCTTTAAAGGAATGTGCTCAAGCTTTAACAGGGAGAAAAATTTATGTTGATGTTTGGGCTACCTGGTGTGGACCATGTATAAAGCAATTTGAACACAATGATGCTTTAATAAAATTACTAAAATCAAAAGATGTAGCAATGCTTTATATATCTACTGATGTTGATGGAAAAGATCAGCTTTGGAAAGAATTGATTAAATATTATGACTTGGAAGGGCATCATATTAGAGCCAATCAATTATTTAATGCCGAGCTGGAAAAATTGGGGATAAAAAGCATACCCAGATACTTCATCTTGGATAAAGATGGAAAAATCTTAAAAATGAACGCAGCCAAGCCTTCTGATTTAGAAAAATTGGAAAAGGAGCTGGCAGAACTATAAACAAAGATATTTCGTGCAGCTGCTGTGTTAAAACTTTGGCCGGCCGGGTCCTTGGTATAACGCAACCTTTGTTCTAATGAAAAACAGACTTATATCTGATTCGTTTACATTTTAGCTGATTAGGTTATACCCGTTCAGGTATATTCTTTTTCATTCGCCTTCTTTTTTATACCCAAACGGGTATATTTTCTATTAGATTACAACTATTTATACCCGAATGGGTATATTA
>DNTK01000244.1 GCA_003508755.1 Bacteroidales bacterium
GATATACACATGGTGTTATCTGGGATTTTATGAAAAAACTAAAACAAAATCCTGCTGAGCTTGAAATCTTAGGTGATGGCTCACAGCGCAAGTCTTACCTGCATGTTTCAGATGGCATAAGAGCTATTTTAACGGCAATTGAAATGTCCAACGAAAAAACCAATATTTTTAATTTGGGTAACCGAGAATGGATAAATGTTATCGACCTTGCTGATATTGTGATAGAAACCATGGGACTAAGCGATGTAGAGTACACCTATACCGGTGGTAAAAGAGGCTGGAAAGGCGACACACCTTTTGTGCACCTTGCTATTGATAAAATTACCGCACTCGGCTGGGAACCCAGATTCACTGTAGAAGAAACTATTGTGGATACTGTTCGGTACCTGATGAAGAATGAAGATTTGCTGGAATACAGGAAATAATGAGCATTTAATATTCTTTAACTTTTACCAAATTAATCAATCTTTATATTTGCTTCATCTAAACCAACCAAAGTTGCTATGAAGCAGATTATTTATTTCATCTTCACTTTAACAGTCTCTGCGTTTATTCCACATCATTTACTGTCGCAGGAGTATTTAAATGTTTCAGGATTAATCATCGATCAAAAAACCAGGAAACCCTTGCCCTATGCTTCTATCGGTATTGCAAACAGGCATGAGGGAACCATTTCCAATCAAAATGGATTCTTCTCAATGTATCTGGTCGACAGTCTATTAAATGATACACTGATCATTAATTACCTCGGTTATGAGTCATTTATCGCCCCAATTGACCAACTGGAAGGGAAAAACAACCAGATAAAACTACGGCCTGTATCAACCAGAATAGAAGAGGTAGTTATCCGACCGCTTACCCCAGAGGATATCCTTGAAAGGGTAAAAGAGAACTATTCAATTAATTACCCACAAAACCCATTTATTGCTGAGGGGTTCTACCTGCAGGAAATTATTGAGAACGATATCTACATCGACTTTGTTGAAGCTTATGTCGATATCTATAACCCCCCATACAATGATACTAGTAAATGCCATGCCCGCCTGGTTCAAGGTCGCACCCGTGAAGATTTAGGCGATATCCAGTTTCTAAAACGGCTGGCCGAGAAACAATACGAAAAGCAAGTCAGAAAGGCTTTGCGTAAAGGCGATACAATCGATACCGTGGCCACACCATCAATTCAAATAATTTTTGGAGGGCCACAATCCATTGCCGAGGAAGCTAATATTCGAAATATTAACAACTTCTATGATAAAAAAACTTTTAAAAAATTCAACTATACCTTCGAGGAAAACACTTGGTTTGCAGGGCGCGAACTTTATGTAATCCGCGCAAAAAGTAAGCGTAAAATAGATCATGCTTCTATCGATGCACAGTTATTCATCGATAAGGAAAGTTACGCATTGGTTATTCTGAAGGCAGATATGAATTTTGATATTCCTGCTGTATTAAAGCCTGTTTTAAGTCTACTCCGTATAAAACTTCATGGAATACAAATGTCTCAGAATGTTGAGTATAAAATGGTTAATAATCGATGGTATCCACATAAAACAATAACAACCGGGTATTTTGAAGGTACCAAGAAATACAAAGGAAAATACGAAGAGTATAGCTATACTACCATTAAGAAGGCTTTTGTAGCTACCGATATCCAGAACAAAGATGTCAAGCCTTTTCCGGAAGAAGAACTGCTTACCGATAAACCTTTGCGTGAGCAAATAGGAGAATATGAACCAACCTTCTGGCAAAACCGTACCAAGATTGAGTACCAAATTAATTGATCAGGAAAATAATATGAATCAATTCGAGGAGGGCGGTGTTTTAAATACGGGTGGAATTTGATTTAGCGTTTCTAAATATTCCATTGCTTTTTCTTTTGAATCAACGCGTACCACTTTGTAATTAGCTTTAATATTACGGTAAGCCCTGTCAAAAATCATGGCTCCTGAATAGCCATCCAGCACCCTAATAACTGCTTTTGGTTCATATGACTCAATTAACTTCATAACCTTTTGCAGTAAGATTCTTGAAACTTTTGAACCATTCTTAAACTTGGTAATATCACATATAATTACTGACCCACGACCAAGGCTGGCCATTTTTGTCCAGAAATCCTTAGCAGCTTCAAGTGATTCCTCATTTGTAACCGACTCCTCAAGATCTACAAACAAGATCTTTTTCCCCTTATCAACCCGCAATCTGTACATTCCCCTCTATTCTTCAGTGAAAATAAAAACAATTATTAATTTAACGAGTTCTGCATTATTAAAGTTATGCGTATAAACCACCAATTATCAGTATTTTTCTACACAAACAATGCTGATTAAATACTAACCTTATGAGTGTATAAACACGCACTTAAAAAATTTCGAGGTATGGATAAAGTGATACAATTATCATACTTTTTATCTCCTATAAAAACTATCTTGTTCAAGATCAATTAAACACCTTATTCATTATGGCTTCATTCACCAAAGAAGACGCACTGCGTTATCATTCAGAAGGGCGCGCCGGAAAAATCGAGGTTGTGCCAACAAAACCCTACAGTACGCAAATTGATTTATCACTGGCCTACTCGCCCGGGGTGGCGGAACCCTGCAAAGAAATAGAAAAAAACCCGGAGGATGCATATAAATATACAGCAAAGAACAATCTGGTTGCTGTAATGTCCAATGGCACTGCAGTGCTTGGACTAGGCGATATCGGAGCACTTGCCGGAAAGCCGGTTATGGAAGGTAAAGGGCTTTTATTTAAAGTATTTGCCGATGTAGATGTATTTGACATTGAAATAGACAAGCATGACATAGAAGAGTTTATAGATGTTGCTAAAGCCATTGCACCAACTTTTGGAGGCATTAACCTGGAAGATATCAAAGCACCTGAATGTTTCGACATTGAACAGCGTTTAATAAATGAACTGGATATTCCTGTTTTCCATGACGACCAGCATGGCACCGCCATAATATCTGGGGCTGGTCTGCTCAATGCGCTTGAAATAAATGGTAAAAAAATTACCGAATTAAAAGTTGTTGTAAATGGTGCGGGTGCCTCCGGAATTTCATGCTCCAAACTATACATCAGCCTGGGAGTTAAAAAAGAAAATGTATACATGCTCGACAGCAAAGGTCTTATAACCAAAAGTCGCAGCGATTTAAATAAATATAAAAAAGAATTCGCCCAAGATTCTAAGCTGTCGACTCTTGAAGAGGTATTAAAAGGTGCGGATGTATTTCTTGGCTTATCCAAAGGCAATATTGTTTCAAAAGAAATGATTAAAAGTATGGCAAAAGATCCAATTGTATTTGCCATGGCCAATCCCACCCCGGAAATTTCGTACGACGAGGCTGTTGAAGCCCGCACCGATGTTATTATGGCCACAGGGCGCTCAGACTTTCCAAACCAGGTAAACAATGTGCTGGGATTTCCTTTTATTTTCAGAGGTGCGCTGGATGTCAAAGCCAAGAAAATAAATGAAGAAATGAAAATTGCCGCGGTTTATGCGCTGGCAGAGCTGACCAAGAAAGAAGTTCCCGAAAAAGTAAACATCGCTTATAAAAGTAAAAACCTCTCTTTTGGACGTGAATACATTATACCTAAACCACTTGACCCGCGTCTAATTACAGAAATAGCACCCGCTGTTGCAAAAGCTGCGATGGATACTGGTGTGGCACGCACTCCAATAAAGGACTGGGACGGTTACCGCATTAGTTTAATGAAGCGGATGGGATTGTACAACAAACTCATAAATGATGTTCACCTTCGTGCAAAACAAGATTTAAAACGCATACTTTTTTCCGATGCGGAACAATATAAAGTACTTAAAGCAGTGCAAGTAGTAAGAAATCAAATGCTTGCAGAACCGGTATTACTGGGTGATAAAAAAGAAATAGAAGCAGCTGCCCGACAAAATAATTTGAATATTGATGGCATTGAGATTATTGACTTCCGCGAGGGGCATGAAACGGATCGTAAAGGTCGGTTTATTAATAAGCTATTCGAGATGCGTCAGCGCAAAGGATGCTCCTTTGAGGAAGCCCGCGATAAAATTAATACCAGGAATTATTTTGGTGTGATGATGGTGGATGCCGGCGAAGTTGATGGTTTTATTGCAGGTTTTTCAACCCGCTACGCCGATACCATCCGTCCGGCACTTCAGATTGTCGGAACCAATAATAGTCTAAACCATATTGCCGGAATGTATATTGTACAGACTAAAAAAGGTCCTTTCTTTTTTGCTGATACAACTGTAAATATAGTGCCCAGCGGCAGAACACTTGCTGATACGGTAATACTTACCGCAAGCGAGGTACGGAAGTTTGGTATCGAACCAAAAATTGCTTTGGTCTCATATTCTAACTTTGGATTCATGCGTGAAGGAAGCCCCAAAAGGGTGCAGGAGGCTGTTGAAATACTACACAGAGATTATCCCGATATGATTGTGGATGGCGAAATGCAGGCAAATTATGCCTTTGACAAGGAACTCCGTCAGCGAAAATTCCCGTTTTCTAAACTGGCAAATCATGAGGTAAACACCATTATCTTCCCGAACCTTAGCTCCGGTAATATTGCTTATAAAATGATGAGTGAACTTGGCGAAGCAGATATTATTGGTCCTATTCTGCTCGGAATCAGAAAACCCATTCATGTTTTACAAATGGAAAGTACGGTTCGACAAATTGTTGATATGGCAGCTATAACAGCTGTTGATGCCCAAACAAGTTCAGATAAGATAATAGAGCTTTAGTGAACTAATTGTGAAAAAAAAGCTTGCCTGGAATAATCCAGTCAAGCTTTTTTGATATTAAATTTACTGTATAAAATTACCTGTATAAAGTTACAGAACCTCGTTTCTCAGCGGTAGTGCCATTTAACATTTTGGCTTTAATGTAGTAGGTATAGTTGTCACTGCTTTGTTCCTTCCCTTCATAGGTTCCATCCCAACCTTCACTTACACCTTCCTGTGCCACCCATACATTGGTAGAAAATACCTTAATACCCCACCGATTGTATATACTGAATTCCACTAATTCTTCTATACCAATGCCTCTGGCAACTAACATATCATTTTGGTTATCGCCATTTGGTGTAAATGCTTCATCCACACCAATTGTATAAAGATCTCTGGATAAAACAGATATGAATTCCTCCAGAGCACTACATTTGTTGATGTCGGTAACTTCAACCGTGTACTCAAACAGATCTTCCTCAAGTGGAGTAATTGCTGGTTCCGGACAATCGGTACAAGAAATATACAAATCAGGAGTCCAGGAAAAGAGGTAATCGCTCACATCGCCGGAAGCAATAATTTGCACGGTTTCTCCAACAAATACGGTATCGCTTTTTGGATTAAAGTCGATCACTAATTCTGGCGGTTGAACAACAGATACTGTAATGCTTTTAATTCCTGGTATACTGTAACAATGTGTCAGGCTATCATAGATCTGGGCTGTAAATACAGTGGTTGAAGCACCTGAAAAAGTGGGATTGTAGCTGGTTGAATCATCGAGCCCCTGAGCCGGCGACCACCAGATTAAATCCCCGCCCGAAGCCATTAGCTGTATTGATTCGCCTGCACAAACTGCTGTATCATTTCCTAAATCTGGCTGGGGTAAAATACTTTCATATTGAAGCGTTGGCTCTTCGATAACTTCAACTTTAACACTTTCGCTTAGGCTGTTGCATTCGGTAGCAGTATCGGTAACAACGGCAATCAAGGTTGTTGTGGTTGTACCTGAAAATATAGGTGTGTAGCTTCTGGAATCATCCAGGTCGAAGGGTGGTGACCAAAGAACAACATCTCCGCCACTGGCAAACAGCTGGGCAGAGCTTCCGGCACAAATAATTGTATCTTCCCCAACGGAAATGGCTGGTATATCGTTAATACTTATGTTATCCGAAACTGAATCTATACAGCCAATTGAGTTTTCGACAGTAAGTTTAACGGTATAATCACCTGTAGCATACGAATGAACCGGATCAGAGAGTGTACTGGTTGTAGCATCTCCAAAATCCCATAGATTAATATCATTGCCTAGTGATTCATTGTCAAAATAAATATTCCGCCCATCACAAAATTCACTTACAGGAAAATAGTCAAAACTTGCAACTACACGATAAATATTAAGTGTGCTATCCTTTACGGTACAGCTTTCACCCAAATCACTCAGCGCCACAAGTTCCGGTTCGTATGTACCAGAAATAAAATAAGCATGTTTATAATTATCAACATTAGACACATTAGGTGCAGAGGGCCCCTGCCCCTCGGGCCACCATGTATAACTTGCCACACCAGAAGTATCACCAAGGGTAAAAACGATTGAATCGCCAAGACAGGCTTCATAAGCACTCATCGAGAAACTAACCTGGGGGCCTTGTATGATAACATCTTTTGTCACTGTATCGCCACAAAAGCCTATATAGGAGTATTGTGTAATGGTATAAGTATTGTTGGCCGTATAACTATGATAGATTGTATCCGCTTTAGTTTTTAATCTTGGACTACCATCACCAAAATCCCAAACAACACTATCGACATCTGCTGCCGAGGGGGTATTTCTAAACTCTATAACTGATTCGCGGCAATAGGGTGTATTATCAAAAATAAAATCTAATGCTGGTGATTCATCTATTTCGACTTCATTATAGGCCGTATCAGCTTCGCCGGTAACCGTATTTGTCGCAACAAGCATAACTTCGTAAGTACCCCTGAAATTAAATGTGACTGTTGGATTTACTTCATTGGTTGTATCGGCAAAGCCGGTTCCAAAATCCCAGTAGTAAACCAGGTTAGCCCCACTGCTAAAATTTTGAAAATCTACCGTTAATGGTGTGCAACCACCCTTAGGTGTATAATCAAAGTCGGCAATAGTAGGTTGGGCAAAGGCAGTACCAAAACAAACAAACAGAAAAGTTATGAATCCCATTATATATTTTTGACGCTGACCAGCAGTTGAATGGGTTTCTTTTTTTAAAAGGGTGGCGGAACTTTGATAAATCGGCATCGTGCTATTTTTTAAATCATGCTCAAATTATGAACTGACAACCTGATTGATGCGGATATTGAAGGATTAAAACTCCTAAAAATGCAGTATTGTCTACCTAAAAATATCATTAATTACCTAATAATAAAAGAAAAAATACGAACTTAAAGAGGGAATTGTCAATAAATGTGTTTCGTTTTCACATAAATAATGCTTACTTTTTGGAAAGATTTATGGTAAAACAAACTATGATTTTGTTTAAAACTTTCTTTTCGATGCAAAATATCTACCTGAAAATTACCTTGTTCTGCATTGTAATCTTCATAGGTTTTCAACCCATGGTGGCACAGGATGTTCATCTTACATCCTTTAATTACAGCCCGTTGCTTGTAAATCCGGCAAACACCGGTAACTTTTATGGCAACTGGAGAGCCGCACTTAACTATCGGAACCAGTGGGCCGGAACTGGCAGTGCTTATTCTACAGCTATTGCCAGTGGCGACAAGCTATTTAATCTCCGCGGACAGAAAATTGGTGCCGGAGTCATGTTTATTAACGACCAAACCAATAATGGTATCCAACGAAACATGCTCTTAGCTTCTGGTAGTTATTTCTATGAATATGCCGACAATCACTTCTCAGGTGGTCTTCAAACAGGTATAGTTTTTCTTAGCCCAGCAAACCCAAATTGGGGATTATACAACCCCGAAAGAGATGATCACAGCAATCCAAATAATGAGACCACACCGGTAGATAAACAAAACTATGTAGATGTAAATCTTGGTTTTATGTGGTGGCGAAGCATTGGTATCTTTGAGCCTCAAGCCGGCATTGCATTTGCGCACATAAATGCACCAAACCAATCCTTAAATGGCGGAACCGACAAGATTCCAATCACCTCTAAATTGCATGGAAGTCTAAAGACCAAGCTTAACGACGAAATATATATTACACCAACCTTGCTGGTTGCCAATAACAATAAAAGTACGCTTACTGTATTTGGGGTAAATGGTGGATACAGGCTGCTGGGCAATCGTTCAAGTGTTAAGGAAGTTTATGGTGGCCTGTATCTGCGCAACGGTATTGCCAGTGAAATAAATGATGTGGCATTAATGCTGGGTACTACAGTTGGCCGTCTCGATATTGTGTTAAGCTACGATTTAAACATGACAAGCATGAGTCAAAGTAAGAATTTGTCTTCCTTTGAAATTTCTTTAGTTTATAAGAGTCTAAGTACAATTTTAAATAGTTATTCTATTCCCTGTGAAAGGTTCTAAAATAAAAATATTCGCCCTGGGTGTGCTTCTTGCTGTTAGCTTTACAGTTAGAGGTCAGA
>DNTK01000272.1 GCA_003508755.1 Bacteroidales bacterium
CCTAAAGAGACGGCAAATAAGGTACAATATAAGTCCAGCTGCCAGAAAACGATACCCTACCGACATAATAGGATTTACACTTCCTAATTGAAATTTAATGACATACCAGGTAGAACCCCATATTAATGCAGGTATGATAAAAAGAATACTATTTAGCAGCCGGCCATTCATACTTTACATGATCATCTTCTCGATTGGAATTACCAATATTCCTTCAGCGCCGAGGTTCTTGAGCTTTTCGTGGATAGTCCAAAATTCTTTTTCGTGAACCACAGAGTGTATTGAGCTCCATCCCTTTTCATATAAAGGTAAAACTGTTGGACTTTTCATACCGGGAAGAATCTCGATAATTTCTTCCAGTTTTTCATTGGGTGCATTCAAAAGTATATACTTATTTCCGTTTGATTGCTGAACAGTATGCATTCTGTAAAGCAATCCTTCGAGCAAGGCCTTTTTTTCTTTCGAAAGGGTTGTGTTTGATACAATAACTGCTTCGCTCTTTATCACCACTTCCACTTCTTTTAATCGGTTGCTGACAAGTGTTCCACCACTGCTTACAATATCAAATATACCTTCTGCCAATCCAATACCAGGAGCTATCTCTACCGAACCACTGATTTCTTCAATGGTTGCCTTAACGCCTTGTTCATCGAGGTATTTCTGTAAAATGTGCGGATAGGAAGTAGCAATTCGCTTCCCATTAAACCACTCAGTACCAGAATAGTTAATATCCTGAGGTATGGCCAATGACAAGCGGCATTTAGAAAAACCAAGGCGCTTTACTATTTCCACATTCTTATCTTTTTCGAGCACTTCGTTTTCGCCAACAATACCGATATCGGCCACACCATCGGCCACATACTGTGGAATATCATCATCTCTTAAAAAGAGAACTTCTATGGGGTAGTCGTCGGAATAACCCACCAGTTTTCTTTTCCCCTGTATGATTTTAATATCGCACTCAGCAATTAGTTCCTGCGACTTTTCGCTGAGTCTACCCGATTTCTGAATAGCAATTTTTAAAGGTTCCATATTAGCTAATATTTATTTTTAAAATTCCGCTTAAAAAAAAAGGTTTGCAGTAATTGCAAACCTTTCTTAAATATTTTGGTTAAAACACATACCGCACCGCATCAGGTTATCCTGCATGATGATGGTGCTTATGTGTGTTGCTTATATACATCATTATTAATTTCGAGTGCAATAATATTAATATTTTTCGAAACTGACAAATGTCAGTAGGCAATTAATATAAACTTCATGTGCCTGGATTATAGTTCCACTAGTAGTTTATTATTTTTAGACTTTTCGATTTCCGCGGAAAAACTATCAACCAATGTAGCCATTTCCTTCAGATCCTTTACATTATCGGTTGAGAGTGTATCCTGTCCCCGACGTTCAAGGGCTTTGAGTACATAGCTAATAGTAAGCTGATCGGTATCGGTACCTGGCTGATAGGCATTTTCTTTTATATTTTGAGTTACTGTCTCCGAAACAATTCCAACGTCTGTTAATTCATATAAGATATCCCGGACTAGTCGCACCGGTAAATCGAGTTTATCGGCAATTGCAGAAGAAGTGAGAGGTGGATCGGAATTTCGGAAATTTACAGCCACTAACCTAACAATAAGCAAAGTAACGATCGATTTCATGTGGTGGCTGATGTTGTAGGACTCCGATTCGGCCTCGTAGTGGCCAACATTCTGATTAGCAAAGGATATTTCAGCACCAAATAAGACAATCAACCAACTTATCTGCATCCAGACAAGGAACAAGGGCAGTGCAGCAAAGCTACCATATACTTCGCCATAGTTAAATAGCTGCGATTGAAAATTGATATACAATAATTGAAATAACTGAAACAGAGTTCCGGCAATTATTCCGCCAATGAGCGCAGATCCTGCCTTTACGCGTGTATTAGGCATAATAATATAGACCAGCATAAAAACGACCCACACAAAAACAAAAGGAACAACCGATAATAAAAAGGACAATATGGGGCCAATGTAACCGATCAGCGGAAAAGTTTCGTCGCTGGTTGCCAATTGCTGTTTTAAAAATATATTGATTGAAAAGGAAGCTGCAATCAATACAGGACCAATAATGACCAGGGAAATGTAATCGCTCATTTTACGCGACATGGCACGCGACTTTTTAATTTGCCATATATCATTAAACGATAGTTCAATATTGCTTAAAAGCCGCATAACGGTCCAAAGCAAGATAATTACACCAATCCCTGCAATAACACCTCCTTTGATATTGCTAATATATTTTTCGGCAAAATTCAGGATATACATCGATACTTCCGTCTGACTTTCGAAACCCTCCACTATTGCCGTACGCAAGCGCTCGTCGAATCCAAAAGCCTTTGCTATTCCAAAAACCATAGCTGCAATGGGAACAAGTGAGAGCAGCGTATAATAGGTAAGTGCAGATGCCCGTACCTGCACCCTGTCTTCGGTAAAGCCTTTAAAAGCTAAAGTGAATATGCGGAGCTGTTTCACAAGGAAACGCTTTCTGTTAGAATCAGGAGCATCCTTTAAGCTCCAGTATTCCTTTTTAAAGACCTCTTTGCCTTTTTCTAGCATCCATTAGTGTTTTTAGTTCTGTTCATAAATATATGACTTTATACAAAATCAAGCCAGAAATAAATTTTACTTTCGCAAAAAAGAGGACAAAAATGCTTGATTTAACAGGAAAAAATATCCTGGTGGTTGAAGATGAAGATATGAATTTCATTTATCTGAGGCAGATTTTCAAACTCACAAATGGTGAAATTACCCGCGTAAAAACAGGGAAATCCGCTATTGAAACCTGTCTGGAAGGTAGTTTCGATTTTATTCTAATGGATATACAATTACCCGATATAAGCGGTATTAAGGCCACAAAGGAGATCAGAAAATTTAATATGGCGATACCTATCATTGCACAAACTGCCTGCAGAACACCAGACGAGTTGGATAAAGTGCTTTCAGCAGGATGCAACGATGTTTTAATAAAACCCTTCAAGCTGGAAGATTTTTCATCCTTAATTAGCAAATACATATAGTACCCCATCCCCTGGTTCTTTAATAAATTATTTTGTCTCGTTATCTGGCAAAACTTTAATAGTTTAGCTACAAAAAGCTAAAAAATGAATATTATTGATTATTCACCTTCCAATAACAGATATGAATCAATGCTATACCGCCCCTGCGGAATAAGTGGCCTTAAGCTTCCGGCACTTTCTCTTGGCATGTGGCACAACTTTGGGGATATAGATAGTTTCGATACTGGCAGGAAAATTATTCATGCCGCCTTTGACGCCGGTATTACCCACTTCGATTTAGCCAACAATTATGGAACGCCTTACGGCTCTGCTGAAGACAATATGGGGCGAATTATTAAAAAAGATTTGCATGCGTACCGCGATGAACTGATAATAAGCAGCAAAGCGGGTTATGATATGTGGCCTGGCCCCTATGGCATTGGAAGTTCGCGTAAATACCTTATTGCCAGCTGCAACCAGAGCTTAAAACGACTTGGTGTTGAATATGTAGATATTTTTTACTCGCATTGCTACAATGCTGAAACACCTATTGAAGAGACAATGATGGCTCTGGACCAGATTGTTCGCCAGGGAAAAGCACTGTATGCAGGAATTTCAAATTATGGTCCGGACGAAGCACAAAAAGCCTTTGATATTTTGCGTGACCTGGGTACTCCATGCCTCATTCATCAGCCCAGATACAGCATGTTTGAACGCACACCTGAGCATGGCTTATTTAACACACTCGAAGCCAATGGTGTTGGCGCCATTGTATACTCACCCTTGGCTCAAGGACTTTTAACTGATAAGTATTTAAAAGAGATACCTGAAAACTCAAGAGTTGCCAAAGACAACCCATTTTTGACAAAGGACCACTTAACACCTGAAATTCTGGTTAAAATTTCACAGTTAAATACGCTTGCCGGACAACGCAACCAAAGTCTTGCGCAAATGGCCATTGCATGGATATTGCGCGATGAACGTGTGAGTTCAGTATTAATTGGTGCCAGCAGTATAAAACAACTGCAGAATAACTTGGGGGCGCTGAAAAATATTCACTTTAGCCAATCTGAATATGAACAAATCGAGCAAATATTAGCTTCATGAAAAAAAAAATAAACTGGGGAATAATTGCCCTTGGAAAAATTGCAGACAAATTTGCAGCAGATCTTCCGCTGGTAAATAATGCCAACCTATATGCAGTGGCATCGCGCGATAAACAAAAAAGTAAAAAGTTTGCAAAAAAGCATAAAGCCGAGAAAGCGTATGGAAGCTATGAGGAATTAGCCAAAGATACTAACGTTGATGTGGTTTACATTGCATCACCGCATGCCTATCATTACGAACATACCATGCTCTGCCTAACACATAATAAGCACGTATTATGTGAAAAACCCATGGGTATGAATCTTGACCAGGTTACTGGTATGATAAAGAAAGCCCAGGATAATAAGTTGTTTTTAATGGAAGCGTTGTGGACAAGATTTAATCCATCGTACAGAAAATGTCTGGAACTAATCGAAAAAGGGAAAATCGGAGAAATAAAAAGCATTCAGGCCGATTTTGGTTTTCGCGTTAATACAGGTCCTGAAGATCGTTTGTTAGCGAGAGAACTCGGAGGCGGTGCTTTGCTTGATATCGGAATTTACCCGGTATTTCTGGCATTATCGTTATTGGGCGAGCCGGATGAAGTGTTTGCCAAAAGCTACTTTGGAGAAACCGGTGCTGATTTATCCACTTCGATGCTATTCGCTTATTCAGGAAAAAATGTGGTTGCTAATTTATCGTCCACATTTCTGGCAAATACTCCCGTAGAAGCTACCATCTCAGGCACAAAGGGAAGAATAAAGTTGCACCGTCCCTGGCACCATGCCCCGTCAGTTGAACTAATTCGTAAAGAAAAATCGATGAAATTTAACTTTAGTGAACCTGGAAATGGCTATGAATATGAA
>DNTK01000014.1 GCA_003508755.1 Bacteroidales bacterium
TTTTAGTGTGATTTGAAATCTGTCCAATATTGATCAATGAATCCAGATAGGCTTCTTCCTTTTGTAATTTTATCCGAGCTAGTTTGAGTACATTGATTTGATATAACTTAATTTCATCCCTTACGGTCTTAGACTTGTAATCGAATTCTTTAAACAAGACTGGTGAATTGAATTTTACGAGATCAGAAAATTCGTCATGGTCCAGGGCTTCCAATTTTTTCAAATCGTAGTTTACTTCCAATTCAGAGACTGATCTGTTGAGAATGGAGGCATGTGGTTTTAGCCCGTCGTATTGGAATAATACCGAGTCGCCATTTTGAAACAAATAATAAAGCATATCCAAGGCCTTGTAGGCATGACCAACTTCTACCAGCCTCCTTGCAGACTTGATGATGATGGTATCTTCCTGATCATAAGCTAAGGCCATCTTCTGTAATTGTCCTTGATCATCGATAAAGGAGACTTCAAATTTACCGCCGTTCACGCTGTAAATTCCACTCTCAAAAGTGTATTTATGATTGATTGGCGGGTGATCAAATATGAGGACGATTTGATTGGGCAATTGATTTTTTTCTTCTGTTTTGTTTTTCTCTTCACAGGAAATTGCAAGTAAAAGAATCAAATAAAAACCTAGTCGTTGATACATTTTACAAGGCTTTTTGTGATAGATACTCACCAAAAGTTTGCTGAGACCTCAATACTGCCGATTCCAATAAATTCTTATCACGAATTCCGGGCATACGCCCATATTTATCAATTAAAATTTTATGGACACTTATGACCTCAACAACACTTATCATTTTGATAACCTATCAAGTAATTTATCATCTTCCCTAAGAATTGTTGATAGATGATGTGAAATTTTTATTTTATCTGAAGGCTTATTTAGGAGAGATTTTAAATAGGATAAAACATCACCAGAAATATCGTCAGGCAACATATCAAATACCTTGTGTATTTCAGTTTTTAATTCTTGATTACTCATATCAGCCTACTTTGATAATCAAATATACGAATGAATGCTTCAAAGAATCAATGATCATCTGTTTTAAAATCCTAGATAAAGATGGCATAATTCATTGCCTTAAGGATTATTGGTCTGAATGCCACATATGATGGAAGCATGAATTTTATAATCGATTTTGTATTTCGATTGATGCAGGTTACCAGAAGTCGGGTACCCTTAAAAATGCTATTGTTCTGGCTAAATGATTGTTCTTGTAGGTAAAAGCTCAATTGTCCATTGTAATTCTCCTACTTATTTTGCTAATTAAGGCAATAATTTTTTCAGAGAGTTACTACGCTCCATTTTCCGTGACCTGTGTATTCCTAAACACTAATTTTTTATTCACATGAAAAAAAAGACGATAATTCTATTGGTAATAATTGCTTTAAATTCAATTGGCGCACTTCATGCACAAAAACTCATTAAGAAGATGTCCAGTGATGCATGTGACTGTATTTCGGATCTGAAAGAGGACGGGGGCGGTGATCCGAATGCCTTTATGGAAGAGTGCTTTGAACTTGCCTTTGCTAAATACGAAAAAGAACTGCGAAAGGAATATGGCGATGCGTTTTATGATTCTCCCACTGAAGAGGCGATCTATAATTTGGGCGTCGAAATCGGGAAATACCTGGTCAGTGACTGTCCCAATTTTCTTGATATGATCGTCGAGCAGGAAAAGGAATCGGATAGCAATGCGGCAGCTTTATATGAAAAAGGCGAGAAATTTTATGATGAAGGAAATTATACACTAGCCATCAACGAATACGACAAGGCAATCAGGATGGATCCGGAAAACCACGAGTATTTAAATTCCCGTGGTGTTGCTTACTATGATCAGGGCAAGTACTATTATGCCATCAGCGATTTCATCAATGCCATTCGGTGTAAATCAAACTTTGCACTGGCATACTATAACCTGGCTTACAGCAAGTACAATCTGGATGACAATCGGGCGGCGCTGCAAGATGTGGAAACATCCATATTGTACGATCCCGAATACTGTGGTGCATATAATCTTATGGGGCTTATCTACACTGATATGGAAGCCTCGGATAGCGCCATGATGGCTTTCGAAAATGCATTTCAATGTGACTCTTCCAACAGTCTATACCTTTTTAATATGGGTTATTTGCGATATTCTGATCGTGAATACCTTTTGGCCATAGAGCAATTCACCAAGGCGCTGAAAAAGGGATATGATGATATGAATATATACAGCTATATAGGCAACAGCTACGATGCCGCCGGGTATTATGATGAAGCCATTGAAGCCCATACCAAGTATATTGATGCATATGAAACAGATTATGTGGGATTTTACAACCGGGGACTGGCATATTATCATCAGGAAAATTATGCGGACGCGATTTCGGATTTTGAAAAAGCTGCGGCAGTGGATAACAGTGATTCAGATATATACTTTAAGCTAGCCCAATGCCACGACAGTTCCGGCGCGGCGGATGAAGCCAGAGATTTTTACGACAAGGCCATTGAAATGAATCCCGATAATGCGGAGTACTATGATGCGAGGGCTGCCTTATTTGCCAAGAATGGTAATTATAAGCGAGCTATTGC
>DNTK01000235.1 GCA_003508755.1 Bacteroidales bacterium
CCGTTGTGCTCAATAATTCAAAGACCATGCCCAGAAAATTTTTCGAACGCCTACAAAGGATTGACAGTCTCATTAGACTAAAAAGTACTGGTAATCCCACACAACTCGCCAACAAATTAGAAATTGCAGAAAGTACACTTTATGAATTTTTGGGACTCATGAAAGATTTAGGAGCTCCAATAAAATGGGATGGTTACAGAAATAGCTACGTATATGAGCCTGAAGGCAAAATGGAGTTAAAATTCAAAAAAAATTGACCACTCCGATTAAACCCGAGTCACCTTATTTACTTTTATTTCACAAAGAGAGATTTTGGAAGAAAATAATGCTATGGAGGCCATTGAATTAAAGCAAAAATCAAGTACTATGTTTTACTATAAGCTAGCGGAATTTTTAAATCCAGCTTATCATATAGCACAGCATTATCATGGTGATTTGCGAAATGCGTCCTACACTTATTTCAATTCTTTGATTATACTCGATGGAATCATCGACAATTCTATTTCTCCATTCAAATTATATGAAGCTACCAATGGCATAGAAAGATCAATTCGCCTATTGAGTGCCTTATTTTCAAAGGATCATAAATTTTGGGAGGATTTTGACGGTTATAAAAATCAATATTATAACACATTAAGGAAAGAAAAAGAATTTTCCGTTTCTAAAAAATTATTTACTGAATTAGAATTTGACGAAGTCGCTAAAGGTAAATCAGCTGTTTGCTATGCAATGGTAAATGCCATGTCATATTTATCCAAGAAAATAAATGATAAACGTGATAAAGAAATTATTTGCTTATTAGAACATATTCATGTTGGGTTTCAATGTAAAGATGACATAGATGATTTTATTGCTGACTTAGAAAATAATCAACATACCTATGCCCATGTCTTAGTAATTCAGCACATAAATGGCAGGTCAGAAAACTTAACAAAATCCAACAGCTATTTGCATAGATATTTTTATGTTTCTGGCCTTGCAGAATATCTCATACAGAAATCAATAAAACACCTTATCGAGGCGCAAAAAATAGCTAAGGATTACCAACTAATTGATTTCCTCAATTTTATCAATGGTGAAATATCAACGGCAAAGGCACAAATAGATGAGATCAATATGCTTGTTGACAAAACAAGAGTAAAAGCTAGGCTATCTAATGAAAATAAAAAAGTGAAAGAGAATGGTCAAGAATCTTTAGAGGAGTCAATTTGCTCCGCTTTAAAATTTCTGAATGATAATCTGGAAAGCAACATGACTTTGTCCGATTTTATGACAACAGCTGGTATAGGTAAACAATGGGTTTCTAATTATTGTGCCTTTATGTTGGCCGGTCATGACTTAACAAGTGATATTGTCGAAAAGCTTAGCACCTCTTTATACTCAGATAATCAAAAAGGGGCATCTTTTAATGAAAAGATAGTTCAGGATGCAGACTCACTTACATTCAAAATTGGAGCATTAAAAAAAATATTCAAGGATGTGAATAAAGATCAACTTAAACTGTTAAAAACCTTTCAAAATAAAAATGGTGGTTGGAGCACCTATATTGATGAAACAACTTTAAGACATCAAATCAAGCTAGACAGTAATGTTTCTCTTAAAGGTTGGACTTCCGCACATAACTGCGTATCAGCGAGTACATGCTATATACTTTCTTTGTTGCCAGATCAAAATGAGTTATTTTACAAAACTGCCAACTTTTTAAAAAAGCGAATAGATGATGATGGCTGTCTTAATTCTTATTGGTGGTCGAGCCCAATATATGCAACTGCCTGGCTTATTAATGCCTTTTCCCAAGATGCGTTGTTAAAGACTGAATGCAATCAATCTGTAATTTGGCTCAGTAGGCAACAAAACAAAAATGGTGCATGGCTTGATTCTATATCCAATGATGAAAGTTTCTTCTACACCGCCATGGCAGCAGAAACTTTAAGAAACTATGATAAGGATAAATATGCTTATCAGGTAGAGCTTGGAATAAAATTCCTTCTTAATAATCAAACAACTGATGGGAGTTGGAAATCTGGTAGAATTCTTACCATTCCTCAAACAGACATTATTGACAAGGAGCAAATACCGAAATGGAGAAAAAGTTCATTTGGAGTCAACATAATAGTAGATGACCATAAAAGAATATTTACTACAGTTACGGTTTTGAAAACACTTATCTCACAACTTAATACTCAATGAGCTACATTCAATCTATTGAAATAACGAAATTCGATAAAAATAGGTGGGTAGTAAGTACTCCCCAAGGAAATCACCTGCTCATTAATGAACGTACAAAATTTTTACTGTTAATTCTTAAAGAGACCAAGAATAAAGACGAAGCCTTAGTGAAATTTAATCAAACTTTTGATCAGGAGATAGACATAAAGACATTTGAGGGGATAGTTCAAAATAAATTCAAGGATTCAGATATATTACTTTCGGATACAAATAAGAAATTCAGGAAAAGAAGCTATATGTCCCTAAAGGTTAAGCTTCTTAATAAAAAGGTTGCTGGTTTAATAGCCGCTCCATTTGGTTTTCTCTATCAGCCATTCCTCTTTTGGTTAATACTTTCTGCTAGCTTAATTGGGATTACATTCATAGGTTGGTCTGATTTTAGTTTTGAAAAAAGCTTAATTCAACCTGATAAAGTCATTATCTACACGGTTATACTCTGCCTCACCATGCTAGTACATGAGGTGGGACATATTGCAGCCTGTCGTAAGTTTGGAATTGATCATGGCGAAATAGGCTTTGGTTTCTATTTAATCTTTCCAGTGGTATATGCTGATGTGACCAAAATATGGACATTAGATAAGCACAAAAGGACTATAGCTAATTTAGGAGGTATATATCTTGAGTTAGTGTATGCCAGCATTTTGACAGCCATTTATTTATATACTGCAGAGATGGTATTTTTAGTTGCATCAGTATTTGTTTTTATTAAAGCACTTACTGAGCTAAATCCATTTATTAGATATGATGGTTATTGGGTACTATCTGATTTAACAAATACTCCAAATCTATTACCTAAAGCAAACGGTCTTATTAGCTACGTATTTTCTAAGAAAAATAACTACTCAGAAAGTGCACAGCAATGGCAAAAGAAGCATTTCCTGTTGTTCGCATACGGTGTTTTTAACTGGATACTCATTACAACATATATTAGTTGGATTCTCATTGAAAAATGGGATGATGTAGTAAGCTTTCCATCGATTATGACAAGAGCTACGAAAGCCATCATAATGCTAGATCTTGAATTATTTCTTATATATTTAAAATGGGACAATATCATTGTTCTTGGCTTCTATATATTGGTTATTAAGTTCTTGATTAAATATTTACTGAAGATATATAAAAGAAACAGATCTGTAACCAAACTTGACTTAAATGGGCTGAGTCAGGTAAGGTAATGTAATACAGCCCTTTATTAAATTCAAACAAAAAAATAAGATGAAATCAAATTTAGAAACACAAAAAATCGAAGCGGTTAAATTAGCGCATTCATTTGAAATTGAAGAACTTGAAGAAAGAGTAGAATTTGGTAAGTGGTCAGGTAAAGCAGAAGGAGGCTATACCTGTAGTGGTGGTGATTGTGCTGGGAAAATGAAAGTAGAAGCAACCTACACAATTAAAT
>DNTK01000283.1 GCA_003508755.1 Bacteroidales bacterium
TGACAGACGTACTAATCATTGATGATGACGAACAGGTATGTATAACCCTGGCTAAGGTTTTCAACCGGATGGGGTATGCCACACGGTATCAGCAGACTTTAAGAGACGGCCTTGCCGATATATTTTCAGACACGATAGCGGTTGTTTTCCTGGATGTGAATCTGCCGGACGGCAATGGGCTGGAAGCCATCAAAACCATACAACAGCATCCGGATTCACCTGAAATCATCATTATCACCGGCAATGAAGATGTGGACGGGGCAGAGCTTGCCATGCGGTCTAAAGCATGGGATTACATTTCTAAAACCGGGTCCTATAAAAAATTTAAATTTGCATTGAGCAGGGCATTGGAATACCGGAAACAAAAACAGTCTGTGCAGTCGGAAAATACCATAAAAAGAAAAATGATTGTCAATGAAACCAGATTTATTAAGAGCATATGCAATAGGTTAAAATTCACCGGAACATATTCGATAAAATAAGAGGCCTGATCAAGTTTTATGAGATGGAACTTGTTTTGCAGAATCATGAATGTAACTGCTATTACATTTCCCCAAATCATGCCTTGCAGGATAAGATAAAAAGCCTGGTATAGAAATATATTTCTCATGCTTTTATTACTGGTGCCCAGCGCTTTCAATAACCCAATTGAGAAAGTACGGTCGAGTATCAGAATAATAATACCAGCAACCATATCAATAATGGCAACAACAAACATTATTATAAGAATCATGATTACATTCATATCAAGCAGCTGAAGCCAATCAAAAATCTGAGGGTAAAGTTCCTTAATGCTTTTTACATCAAGCCTTCCTCCATCATCCGTATAGCTTGTAGCAAGCTGTTCCTTTACAACATAACTTAATAGATCAATGTCATCAAAATTATCAATAAATACTTCAAAGCCTCCTACAGTATTGGCATCCCAGCTATTCAATCTTTGGATATGACCAATGTCGGCTATCATGGTTTGCATATCGAATTGTTCCAGACTGGTTTTATACAGACCTGCAATTTTGAACCTACGCATTCTGGGTCGTTCGTCTACAAAAAACATAGCAAATTCATCATTCAGTTCCAGGTTTAGCATCGAAGCCAGTTTGGTCGAGAGCATTACGTTGTTTGTTCTTACAGAGTCGGAAACAACAAATGTGTTACCTGCAACCAGGTGATGTTCGAAAAACTGCCAGTCGAAATCACTTCCTACTCCTTTTACAATAACTCCCTGAACATCCTTCTTTGTTTTAATCATGCCAGGTTTTGTTGCAAATACCTGAATATGTTTAATTCCAGGAGTTATTTTGAGGGCAGGAAGGAAATCCTGATTCTTACTAATTGCTGATGTTTCGAATGAATTATTCAAATCCATGTTTCGAATCTGGATGTGGCTGGAAAAACCAATAACTCTGTTTCTAATTTCTTGCTTAAAGCCAGTAACAATCGATACTGAAAGTATCATAATAAATATGCTCAGGGCAATTGCTATTATCGATAACCTAATAATGGGCATGGTGTGTTTTTTTCCACCACGTTGACTTTTAATAAATCGTTTTGCGATATAGCGTTCAGTGTTCATTTCTATTTTATCGATAATTGACCAAAAGTAGTAATTTTAGAGGCATTCTTGTTTATACGGGAACCTAAACTTTTAGACTATGAACATAAGGCTGTTTCTTCTATTGGTCTTTCTTCCATTTCTGGGTTGCTCATGCGCACACGAATCTGAAATAAAACAAATCTTTCCCGGAGCTTACCATATGGATAAATACTTGCCTTTAATTACCGGTAAAAACGTTGCTGTTGTTGCTAATCATACGTCGCTGGTGAATGATTTACATTTAGTTGACACCCTTAATCGGCTTGGCTTGCAATCAGGGTCTGCTTTTCGTATAAAAAAGGTTTTTTCTCCTGAACATGGTTTTTCAGGTTATTTCGATGCAGGAGCCCAAATCGATAGGGAAGATCAGCTCTTTTCAACCCTAGAAATTATTTCACTATATGGAAAAAATAAAAAACCAACACCTGAAGATTTGGCCGGTATCGATATTGTTTTATTCGATTTACAGGATGTTGGAGTTCGGTTTTTTACATATATATCCACCCTACATTATGTCATGCAAGCTTGTGCCGAAAATGATATTCCTTTAATAGTACTCGATCGTCCCAATCCTCATACTCATTATATAGATGGACCAATTCTTGAAAAGCACTATCAGTCGTTTATTGGCATGCATCCTGTTCCTGTAGTTTATGGGATGACAATAGGTGAATATGCACACATGATAAACGGAGAGGGTTGGTTAGGTGATACACTATCCTGTGACCTCGAAGTTATTAAAGTCAATCACTATACACGTAAATCCTTCTATACATTTCCAATAAGACCTTCGCCGAATTTACCCAATATGGAGTCGGTAATTCTTTATCCATCCACCTGTTTTTTCGAGGGAACCATTATGTCTGAGGGGCGAGGAACGCCGTCACCTTTCCAGGTTTTTGGGCATCCTGATTACCCCGAAACAGATTTTTCTTTTACACCGGTTAGTACTCCTGGAGCAAGCATTCATCCAAAGTTGCAGAATCAGGTATGCTATGGTTTAGATCTTACTTCAATCTCAATTGATTCTCTAAGAAGTACTCAAGAATTAAAAATTGAATATGTGGTTGATGCCTATAAAAAAATGGGCGAGAGGAAAGATTTTTTTACTGATTACTTTACCTTGTTGGCTGGTACGACAATGTTGCAGGAAATGATCCTACAGGGAAGAGCCATTGAAGAAATCCGGGCATCATGGCAACCCGGACTAAATGCTTTTAAGATTACCCGAGAGAAATATTTGTTGTACGAATAGTCTTATTCGTTTAGCCGACCCGGATATTGTTCCAGAGCTTTTTTCAGGCACATCATGCCTAAGGCTAAATGTTGTTTATTAAGCACATAGGCGATGCGAATTTCCTTTTTGCCCAAATTATCGTGGTTACTATAAAATCCTGCGCCTGGTGCTACCATCA
>DNTK01000497.1 GCA_003508755.1 Bacteroidales bacterium
TGTAAGCTATCTTTTGGGATATTGGTACTTATTTATTTTTTGGGTGCTTCTTATCGCCGGTATGATAAAATTCTACCCAAAACTCATGTGGCTGAGGGTTATTGAAATAAGGAACAAATTGTGGTACTCAATTCTACTTTTCTCTATAAGTTTATTAATTATTGGTGGTGGTTTTGGAGTTGCACGCGGACTGGAAGGCAAGCCACTACGATTAATTTCTGCAAATGATTATGTTTCACCCAAATTTACACCCTTACTCCTCAATACACCTTTTAGTGTAGTAAATACTATGGGACATAAAACACTTTCCGGGAAAACGTATTTTTCGTTTTCAGAAGCAGAAAAGTATTATTCACCATTGCACCAATTTAACAAGAATGAATCTTTTAAACCCAGGAATGTTGTTATTATAATACTGGAAAGTTTTAGTTCTGAATATGTATTCGGCCATAAGACAGAAGAAGCTAACTTTACCCCATTTCTTGATTCATTGATATCACAAGGATTATTGTGCAGCAATACAGTTGCCAACAGTTACAACTCGCGTGATGCATTACCGGCAATTTTGGCCGGTTTTCCATCCCTTGAGCGAATTGATTATATGGGTTCACGTTATTCAACCAATAACTTCAGAGGATTACCCTTTCTTTTAAAACAAAAGAATTACCATACCAGTTTTTTTCATGGTGGGCACAACGGAACCATGAGTTTTGATATTTTTACAAAAGCTGCAGGAATTGATAATTACTTTGGGTTTGATGAGTTTGTTGCTGCCAGAGGAAAATCAGGTATTGACGGGGGTTGGGGAATTTATGACGATTGTTTTTTTCAGTATATGGCCGAAGAAATGGATAAGTTTCCGGAGCCCTTCTTCTCAACTTTATTTTCACTTTCATCACACGATCCATATCCCATTCCAAAGTCAATTAGAGATAAGTTTCCTGAAGGACCTTTACCCATATTAAAATCGGTGGCATATACGGATTATTCGCTCAGAAATTTTTTCGATACTATTAAGACTAAAGATTGGTTTGCGAATACTTTGTTTGTTATCGTAGCAGATCATACCTCTCAATCAATACTTCCTGAATATAAAAACCCTAAAGCAAGGTTTGCAATACCTTTATTGTTTTATTCTCCGGGTGATTTTGAATTACAGGGTGAGTTCAAAGGAATTTGTCAGCAAACCGATATCATGCCCAGTATTCTCGATTACCTAAATTATGAAAAATCATTTATTGCCTGGGGTAACAGTGTTTTTGAGGATGATTACAGGTTTGCCGTCAACTATTTGGGTACCACATACCATATAATAGATTCGACCTACTTCCTAAACTTCGATGGCTATAAATCCTGGGCTATATTTGACTACCAAAAGGATCCAATGCAAAAATACAATCAATGCAATACCGGAGTTGATATTCAGTGCTTCGTCGAACCCTATTTAAAAGCATATATCCAGCAATACGAGTACCGTATGATAAACAACCTTATGGCGGATACACTGCTTAGGTTCAGTGATGACAATATTGCTGAAATGGGTGTTAATTAATATTGTTCCATTTCAGTCTTAAGGTGCTCCCAACGATTGGCATCAATTACCGGTTTTTCTTCGATATCAATTTCGTTGCATAAATTCAGAATCTCTGCTGCCCGCTCTTTTGCAATAGGATGTGTGCTTACCCACTCGAGTTGTTTGGGGACATCCGCATAATCGTTTGAAAAGCGAAACAAGAAATTAGCAAGATTTTCCGGATTAATATTTGCGTTGGCAAGGTATTCCACTGCCACTGCATCGGCTTCGGATTCAAGGTCACGGCTATAATGATTTGAGGAAATCATGTGAATCATTTCGCCAATCATTTCACGATTACCATTTCCGCTAATAATTGCGCTTATAAGGGTTATACCAATTTCTTTGGTAAGTTTCTTCATAACATGATCCTTTTCGATATGGGCCAATTCATGAGCCATTACCGAAGCAAGTTCTTCCGGAGTTTTACAATATTTTATCAGTCCGCTGTGAATTACAATGTGTCTGCCGGGAAAAGCATAGGCATTTATATCTTCATTATGAATAACCAGAAGCTTAATTGAACTGGTATCAACATTATTACTTTCACAAATATGATTAAATATGTAATTTGTGTTTTTAGGAATACTGCCATGCTCAATTTCCTGGTTGGCAATCGTAAGCTGTTCTATAAAGAGTTCGCCCAGAAGGTTTTCCCTGTTCTCTGAGATTTCTTGCAGTTTTTCCGCTCCGGTATAATTTATCCGACTCAAAGCAAACCAAAGTAAAAAGAAGGAGCCGACAAATATTAGCAGTTGTCTGAGTATCTTTTCCATTGCGAATTATTTATTTTGGAATGAGTTTGCTATAGAACTAAAAAACCACCATTCTACATGTTTTCCTTTACGCGTATATACAGCGGCAATGATGGTAGCAACAAATTCAATTAAATTAAAAATAAATGCTGTAATGATATAAGCAATAAAATTATTGGTCACATCCACATCTCTGAATAATATTGATAATGTCCAGATAATGGCCGTACTGTTCATTAAAAAAACTGCCAATTGCGACAATAAAGCTTGTGTACAATGCCATTTAACGAAGCCGCCACTTTTTAAATTGTTTAAGAAAAACAGAAGTGTCGCCAGGAGGTTTACAATGGGCAGAGGCAATCCGGCCATTAATGCAACCAACGACATTACATAAGCATTAGAAGCTTTTTCAGCTTCCACGTCTGCTGGTTTGTAAGAAAATTCCTTTATTTCAATCATATTCCTTTAACTATGTTCCAAATCCAATTGGCAATTATTAAGAGAATTGCAGTGAAAGCAATCCATCGGTTTTGTAGAGTAGTTTCTGTAAGCTTAAAGAAATCATAAAACCGGTTCTTTTTTCGGATCAGATCGCTCACTACTATAAGCGGTGATGCAACCAGTAAAAGTGCTGCTAAGAATCCCAAAGGATTAAGTTGTATGCCGCGGGAAATCTGACCCTGGGCAATTTGAGCTACCGAGCGGGTGGTTCCACATGCCGGACAGGGGACTTTAGTCACCGTTTTAAACAAGCACAAGGTACGTGTTGAGGTTACTTCGGCAGGTTTTCTGATGTTATAAAAAACCAACCCGTATCCAACAAGAGAGAAAACAAGAACCAGGATATATAGCCTGTTTCTTGTCATGGCCAATTATAAAATTGTCTGAAGTTTTTCAAGATTTACTTCGCGTGTGCGGCCCATAATCAGAAACCAGTCAACAATTTGCCAGATGCCTAAGCCACCGCATGTGAGAAGTTTTGCTACTCCTAGTCCTGTATCACCAATGTAAAATCGGTCGATACCAAAGTAGCCAACGAATAATGAAATGATCAAAGCAACAGTGGGGTCTTTAAAATTCAGAGACTGAAGTAAAATGAATTTATCATCGTCTAGTGCTAATAATCGTTCGCGAATTGCAGGAATTTGATGGCTTTCGAATTGCTTGCCATTCGTCATTAAAAACATATCAACTTTTTGCGCGTCCATTTCTTTGATTTTCTAATTAGGTTAGAATTGAATTTCCTATCTAAAGAAACAGCAATAATTGAATAAAAGCAAATTTTACTATGTAATTTTACCGATAATGTATTGAATATTCTATTTTTACATTCATCAAAATCAACATCAAAAATAAATTCAATGAAAACATTTTTAATCCTGTTTGTAGCACTTTTTAGTGTAAGTCTGATGGCACAAGATTACGATGCCTCCTCAATTGAAGTATCAAAATCGGACGTGGAGCACTTTATTAAAAACTATCCGGCTATTGAGAAGGAATTTGAAAATTATGATGCCACCGAATTCGATTATAAGCCCGAGAGCGGAGGCGACATTCAATCCTTTATTACTGCGCTAGAAGGTCACGAAGAAGCAAATAAAATTGTCAGAAAATATGGATATACCGATTTACCTGACTGGGCTATGAAAACCTGGACCATTGCAATGACTTATGTTTCCCTAAAAATGGAAGGTGAGGCCATGCCCGCAATGCAGGAAGCTATCAAACAAATTGAAAATGATGAATCGATGACGCCTGAGCAAAAAGAAGCTGCACTTGCTCAAATGAAAAGTGTAATGGGCGCCATGGAAACTGCCTATGCACCCTCTACAAACCCAAAAAATGTTGCCGCAGTAAAGCCCTATGTTAATCAGTTGGATGCATTGTTTGATGGCGACGATGATTAGAGATATTCCTATATCTTTAAAAGAAAAAGAATATCTAATGTAGAATTTACACCAACAAATACCCGGTCAATGTTAAATGCAAAGGGGGGAGTTGGATGTTTTATTGTTTTCAAAAAAATTATTTTCTCCCGCGGGTAAAGTGCACCAGGTAGATGCCAACGATTATTACCATACCTCCTGAGATATGCCAGATGGTGAAACGCTCACTCAGCACAAAAATGGCTATTGTGGCTGTTATTACCGGTTGTCCCAGTAAGGTTGGAGCAATTACCGAAGCAGGCAATATACCTTGTGTATAGTTGATTAGAAACCAGCCGCCGACCTGGATTAGAATACCCATGGCTAGCCAAAACATCCAGGTTTCTGAGGAGTATCCGGTAAAATCCAGTTGAAATATAATTCCGTACATACCCGCTGTTAATGCTGTTGAAAGCGTACTTATGTATAAAAACGATATTGTATTCAGATATTTCCTGCCAGGTTGTGCAAATAGTTGATATCCCGCATAAAATACGCCTGCCATTAATCCATAAACAATGCCTTTTAAGGTGGCACCAGGCTCAAATATATCTTTTGCTACCAATAATGCAATGCCAAATATTGCAACAGAAAGTCCAAGCCAAAATCCAAGGTTTTGTCTTTCGTTAAAAAACACGATAGCGCCTATGCCAACCCACAATGGTGCAAGATTACCAACCAGAGTTGGCAAGGTTGCATTGGATGTCATGATACCAGTTGTCCAGAACGCCATGTCAGTAGCTAAACAAATTCCGGCTAGAGTTGCTATTAATAATCCCTTTAGAGGAATTTTCGTTTTCTTTTGAAAATAGGAAATTACGAATATTGGGGTTAATGCTATTCCTCCTATAACCATTCTGTAAAAGGTGGTTATTATGCCCGGAGCATCAGCGAGTTTGATAAGTATGGGCGAAATGCCTATTAATAGCAATCCTCCAAACAAGGCCGAATAGGTATGTACTTTTCCACTTTCCAATTGATTTTTTTTGTTTAGACAACCGAAGATACTGCTTTTAAAAAAATAGCCTAAGGTATAAACTCCTTGTTTTAATTGGCTTAAGTTAATATCTTAATGCAATTAATAAATCATGATACCATGCAAAAGAAATTAGTTTTAGCATTGCTTCTGGGTTTTATCTGTCTACTGTCATATGGCCAGTCAACCGAAGCATTATCAGAAGAGGTAAGACAGCTTAAAAAACAAGTAGAAGATCTGAGGCATACACATGATGTGCTCTTAAAGAATATTGATGATCTTATCTGGTATCAGAAAGTTGGTGATCTGGCCTTTATCGATAAAGTATATATGACCGGTCCTCCAAAATGGAAGGAGAAAAACCCCAATGCTCAAGGTGCCGGAAATCCTGTAAAATTCTGGTCGTATGTATTTATTCCAAAAAATGTGGATGCTACAAAAAAATATCCTCTTATTGTGTTCCCGCATGGAGGAGTGCATGCCGACTTTTCTACTTATTATGCCCACATAGTGCGCGAGCTAGTTGCACAAGGGTATATTATTGTTGCAGCAGAATACCGCGGGAGCACCGGGTATGGTAAAGCTTATTACGAACGCATCGATTATGGAGGAAGAGAGATTCAGGATGTGAAGGCAAGCCGAGATTATATGATCGAAAATTATTCAATTGTGGATAAAAACAAAGTAGGAATAATAGGCTGGAGCCATGGCGGACTAATAAGCCTAATGAATATTTTTGAGTACCCCGAAGCTTACCAGGTAGCTTATTCAGGTGTGCCTGTCAGCGATTTAATAGCAAGAATGGGATACAAAACTCAAGAATACCGAGATTTGTATGAAGTAGATTATCATGTAGGAGAATCAGCTTACGATAATGTGGAAGAATACAGAAGACGATCCCCTGCCTGGAATGTGCACAAAATGAAAGATACCCCGCTTTTGATTCATACCAATACCAACGATGCAGATGTAAATGTATTGGAGGTGGAGCATTTGATAAAGGGGCTTAAAGCCGAAGGTAAAAAAATTGAATATCAGATCTATCAGGAGGTGGAAGGTGGTCATTCTTTCGATCGTACCGATACTAAAACAGCACAGGAAATAAGGGTTAAGATTTACAAGTTTTTAAGTAAGCAATTAAATCCCCCTAATCCAATAAATTCTGTCGAGACTTTAAGAAAAGCTGCTTATCGTTTTTAACATTTGCTCATTTTAATTGAAAGTTGTAATTTTTAGTATGCAAAAGAAACTCTTCATGCTCCTGGCATTATTTTTTTGCGTTGATCAGATGGTCTGCGCGCAGGACTATGATACCCTCTTTAGTCTTTCGCTAAACGAGTTGCTTACCATTAAAGTTGATGTGACTTCAAAAACCGCTGAGACAACTGTCGAGGCTGCTAACATCATATCTCTTATTACAGCAAAGGACATCGAAAACAATTATTGCCGCGATTTAGTAGATGTGCTAAATATGGTACCCGGTATGAACCTGTCTAAAGACGATGATTACACCAGTTTCACCAGTCGCGGTTTGTATGGTTTTGAGGGGCGCACACTCATTATGGTTGATGGCATGCAACTATCTGATTTGTACTTTGGGTCGTATGTTATTGGGAATGATTTTCCCATTCACATGATTGAGCAAATCGAAATTATCCGTGGTCCGGGCTCAGTCACGTATGGAGGTACTGCTGAGTTAGCCGTTATAAATATTGTAACAAAAAAGGGAAAAAGCCTTGATGGAATAACTGTAACCGGACGATATGGCCACTTAACTAAAACTTATGGCCACCACGATGTTGGGATTTTAGCAGGCAAAAAAAAGAAGACCTCCGAGTATTCCCTTCTTGGTTTCCTGGGTCAGGCCCGACGAAGCGATGCCAGGGTTTCTTATATTGGTGAAAATGCCAATTTTGATCATAACCAGCATTCAGCGGGGCTTTCCAGTGTTGCGTTTGTGGGCAATGTTAAGATTAAAGATAATTCAGAAATTAAATTGTTGTTTACTCATTATTCCAATAATCAGGTTCGAAAATTCTCGGTAGATACAGCAACTGCCGATGAAAGTGATACTGATAGAATCTTTAATTCAGTGGAAGAGGGAATTTCATCGCGCAAAGTAAGGTATGTTTATACCACAATAGGTGCTGAAATTAAGCATAAGTTTAATATATCCGAAAACATTCAACTTGTACCCCTGGTAAATTATCATTTCAGCTATCCGTATAATCGTGATGAACCCCGCGAGGAGGTATATACACAGCGGTTTAAATCCATGCTTTATGCGATTTTATATGCTAATAAAACAGAATTAATTCTGGGTGGAGAATACTTTGGAGACTATTCGGTAATTGAGAGACCAGATTGCGCTAATCCGGAAGAATTTCTGCGAAAATCTATGAATCATGAAGGAAAAAATAACATTCTTATATCGAATGCGGCTATTTTTACCCGTTTAAAGCATCAGATTAATTTTTCTGGTTCAAATCTTTTTCTTGTTGGAGGACTGCGTTTCGATATTAATGAACTGTACGGTAGCAGATTAAATCCAAAGCTCGGAATTACCCTTGTTGAAACAAAGCTGAATGCAAAAGTTCTTTATAGTTCAGCATTCAGGGCGCCACAGGTTGGAAACAATGCTTTCAGCCGTTATGGAATGAATCCTGATACGGCTTTGTATTCAAGAAAACCTGGCGGTGTAAGTGCCGAGGTAACAAACATTGTTGAATTTGAACTGGGATGGAGATTAACCAAGGAATTTAGAGTACAAATAAATGCCTATCAGCAGTGGGTTAATGATATCATAGAATTCAGGTATAATTATATGAATGGTGATTTATATTCAGACAATGGCGGAAAAATTAGTACACGGGGAGTTGAATTTGAAGCAAAGTATATTGGAAAGTTCTACAATGGATTATTTAATCTCTCATACATTGATCCGGTTTTTTTTAATGATGATAATCCCTGGGCATATAGCTATAACGCTGCCAAAGGCGGAGATACCTATATTACACCAGATAATATTGATGGCATACCTATTCGATTGGAACTTCTGTCAGTTCCGGATCTAAAAATATATACCAATCATACGTTTATTCTTTCGAGAAATATTTCGGTATCGGCAAATTGTATTTATTTAAGTGAAAAGTATGCCTATAACGGCAGTGGGACCAGCAAGCTACTGCGGGATCAAGTTGTATTTGGCACAGGTATTACACTGTCCAACATACTGCCCGGACTTAAGCTCCAGCTTAGCATTCATGATTTGTTTAACGAACGCTTAAATATCGCTACAGCCTGGTACGATGGCGGGTATGATGTTTTGCCCTATAAAGGCCGGGAGATCTCAATATCGGCTGGTTATAAATTTTAATTATTTGTCGAGCCACAACCTAAAGGCATGTGTCTTTGCAGTACTTACTAAAAATTCGTCGTGGGTATTTTTTAACTGAAGCTGGACCCTGCTCCTTGATAGGATATTTATTTTCTGAATGGCAGAATAGTGTATTAAGCATTGCCGGTTAATACGGAAAAACTCTTCAGGATTAAGTAGCTTTTCCAGTTTGTCGAGGCTAAAATCTACCGGATAGCTATGACCATCAAAAGTGTGTAAAAAGCTGTTTTTTTCGATGGAATTAAAAAATGCAATTTGCTTTGTTTCAATCGATCTTATTTTGGTGCCAATGCTTATGGCAAAGCGCTTTTTATAATTCGTAGTTTTACTTGCCATACTTGCAAGTAGCTGCTCTAGCTGTAAGGCAGGGGTGGTTGACTTAAACTTTTTAAACTTTTCAATGCTGTTCTTTAGCTTGATTTTATCAATAGGCTTCAACAGGTAATCAAGACTATTGAGCTCGAAGGCTTTAATGGCATATTCGTCATAGGCAGTGGTAAAGATTACAAAACTGTCCACTTTTACATGGTTAAAAATTTCGAAGCTTAAACCATCAGCCAGCTGTATATCGAGCATTAATAATTCAGGGTGTAAGTTATTACTAAGCCAGTTTACTGCTCCGGAAACACTATCGATCTTGCCCGTAATCTGAATATTCGGGTCAATTTCTATCAATAGTTTTTCGAGACGCTCTGCCGCAGCACCTTCATCTTCAATTATCAGAGTTCTTATCATAGGTCAACAATAAGCAATGGCACAGTCACAGCAAAAGTAGTCGAACTTTCATGCACATGGACTTCCTTTTCGGTAAAAAAGCGGTATCGCTCAATAATATTTTTTAATCCATGGCCTGTGGAATTATTTTCAAATTTCTTTTGCAGATTGTTGCGAACGATAATTTCTTTTTTTGATGCTTTTATTGCTATCTGTAATGGATTATCGCTGGCAACAATATTGTGTTTGATGCAATTTTCAACCAACATTTGTAATACCAGAGGTGGCAATGAATAGTGATAATAGTTTTCTGGAATGTCGAGATCAACTTGCAGGTTTTTACCAAATCTTAATTGCTGAATAATTATGTACTTTTTCAGCATTTCAACTTCACTTCGTACCAGAACGAGTTCTGTATCTCGACTTTTTAATATGTAGCGGAGAAATTCTGAAAGGTTTTGGATATAGTCGACCG
This sequence comes from Bacteroidales bacterium, assembly GCA_003508755.1. Taxonomy (GTDB): domain Bacteria; phylum Bacteroidota; class Bacteroidia; order Bacteroidales; family UBA10428; genus UBA10428. The sequence continues at coordinate 9,816 of DNTK01000497.1, forward strand.
CTTTGGTGTTTTCATCAACAAGGGTTACCAATCCATTCAGGCTATTGAATAAAAAATGCGGATTAATCTGGGATTTTAAAGTTTCGTATTTGGCTTCAATATTGTCTTTTTCGAGG
>DNTK01000361.1 GCA_003508755.1 Bacteroidales bacterium
GTATTAATGGGCGATTTTTCTGAATTGTTCCTAAACGATCAGAATATATACCCTGAGCGGCTTTTAAAAACAGGATTTTCCTTTAAGTATGCCAATCTTAATGATGCATTGCAATAGATTTTAAGCTTCCACTTGCAGTTTAATCCGGAGCCTGGTATCCGTAGTAATTAAATAATCGCGCATTAATAGCTCTTGCATGAAACCTTCCTTGTTACTTCCTTATCTTTAAAACGGGCAATAGTTTTAATGAACTGTATTGATTGGTGGTTACTTTTATGAAATAAAATCCATCGGGTAATTGGTTAGCATCCCAGACCAGTGATTTATCTGTAGCAGTAATATCCGATGAAAAAACACGTTGAGCGTTAATATCAAAGATTTCAATTTTCGAATAGTGATTTTCCGCCGAAACAGAAATATTTATTTGATTGGAAAATGGATTCGGAAAGTAATTTAGTGATAAATCTGCTTTAATCTGCTCAGAACTACTGCCTGGTATATTAAAATAAAACTTAGCTGCTACTGGTCTGTGATCGGAAATGTTTTCGTCATAAGTTTTCCAGCCTCCTATCATGAGATCCTCGATCTGAAATACCTGCAAGGTGCTTTCAGCAAGCCTAAATGCATCAAAAAGCTCGTCTGAAATTAGAATATGATCAAGATGCGAAGGCCAGGTAGGATAAGACCATCCCGACGGGCTTTCGAGTTCAACATGATAATCAGTAAAATAATAATTACTGGTGTCCTGCAGATAATGCCTGAAAACATTATGCGCTGCCTCATCCCTTAAGTTATCATTCAAGTCACCAATCACAATTGTTTTTGCATCGGAAAAATGCATGTCGGTATATTGTTTTAAAAGATTGATTGCATGATATCTTCTTGTTTCCTCATCATCAACATCAGTCGTGTCAAGAACCTCATCACCGCAGCATTTTAAATGATTGTTGATGATGATAATTCTTTCATCAAAATAGTTGATGTCCAGCACCACTGGTGGCCTAGGAAATGGTCTCCAATATTCCGTTGATGTGTAGATTTCATAAATTGAATTTACCGAAATAACCTCGGGATTGTACACAAATGCCAGTCCTGAATTCGTTCCAGTACCTATATATCCTTCGTAATTATCCAACTCAAAAAGCAGATTACTAAAAGCAATCTTGCTATTTATTTCCTGAAGTCCGATGATGTCGATATTCAGGGCATCTATAATTTCTTTCACATAATTGATAGTAACATCACTGTTTTTAGGAAATCGTTCGATATTCCAGGTCATTACTTCCAGCGTAGTATCGGTGCCAAAAGACAAATCCTGGAAGGTTTGACCTGTAAGCAAAGAAAAGTTAAAGCTTATTATAAATAGAATTGTTAAATATTTCAACGGTCTGTTATTTAATATCCAAAAATTGTCTAATCGTTTGTAATTTATACATGCATTACCAGGGCAGATTGAGCGGTTTTACATCCTTCTTAAAAAACTCTTCAAGTTTTTTAACTGTTTCTTCTGAAATCGGGTTGTTTACACATGCCAGGTTGTTTTTTAGTTGGTCAATACTTTTATTCCCGGGTATAACAGTTGAAACCGCATCGTAAGCTAAACAGTAAGAAATAGCAGCATGATACAATTCCATCTCTTGCGGAATAAGGGTTTTTATTTTCCCCACCAGTTTGGCCCGGGTCTCTTTATCATCTTGCGACCAGCGACTTCGAATGTCGGTAAAGGTGCTATCTGCATTGTATTTGCCCGATAACCAACCTGAATCAAGCGGGATTTTGGCTATAATTCCAACACCTTTATCCATAGCCAGATCGAATGCTCTTCTCACATCCTGATGGAGTATATTGAAAAAGGCTTCTACTACCTTGCTGTTTGTGGTTTCTATCAATAATTTCATTTCATCATAAGTGTCAACAGATGCTCCATAGGCCCTGATTTTCCCTTGTTCAACCAAACGCTCAAGTATTTCATAATGATCATTTTTATTCCCATCGAAATATTCGATTGGCGGATTATGAAAAATCAAGGAATCAACATAGTCGGTATTAAGTCGCTTTAAGCTTCCCTCAATAGATTCCCGGATATGGTCAGATTGCCAGTTTATTCCACCCTCTACCGTATGGCCAAATTTTGTGTTGATTACAAGTTTATCCCTATCCAGGTGCTTAAATGCTTTTCCGAGTCGGAGTTCACTTGTCCCCAGTCCGTAATTAGGAGCCGTATCAAAAAAATTAACACCCAGATCATAAGCTTGAAGTGTTAGGTCGATGGCTTCTTTCTCTGATAAACTTTGCCAATCAGAGCTCTCGCCAAGCTGCCAGGCACCTAAACCAATTTCAGATACATTTGGAGACTTTTCTATAAATCGATTATAATTCATATGTAAGTAGGTTTCATTTAATCAATAATATAAAATTAAATTTGCTTTGAAAAATTGATTAAGAAAGTAAGCTACAAAGGATTTTTGATGATGCTAAAAAAGAAAGGATTAAAACAGACGCATATTTGCTAGTGGTAGACTCATGTTTAAAAGGTTTTTTAATCAGGCACTACCGCTTCAACTTAATTTAAAAACAAATTTTTATCTGGAATTATTCTTAATTACAATTACCTTACCGCAGGTTGGTTGAGGTTTTGTATTTTTCGCTGATCAGGCTCTAAAACACTCAACTATTTCTGCCAACAAACTTACGAGGCAAATAACTATGTTCGTAAAAAAGAAGATTAAAGGCGATTGGAAATTCTTAAATTTGGGAATTTTAGTGCTTGATTAATTTGAAATAGAAACGAATACTATAAATTTAAATCATGAATTTTCATCCCATCATGATGGGTTTAAATGTTCAGAAAATAAATAAATGCAAATGAAAAAAGTTTTAATTCTGGTTGGAATTGTTTTGGCTATTGCAGCGTGTAAAACATCAAATGAAAGAACCACCACCCCCGTTGAACCTAAAAGTGAATTTGTTGATTTAAACGAATTTATGGAGTTTGCTACCGATAGTCTCGATAAGGAAGTAAAGATTAAAGGTACAGTTTCACACGTTTGTTCGCATTCAGGTCGCCGTTGTTTTATTGTGGATACAAGCGGTACTATATCTGTTCGCATTGAAGCCAAAGGCGAAATAGGTGCCTTTAACCGCGAGTTATCGGGTATGGATATACAAATAACAGGTATTGTACGTGAAAAACGTTTGTATGCCGATTACCTGGATGAATGGGAAATTGAGGTGAAAGAAAAAGAAAAGGATGAGGAAATAGATGAAGAACAATGTTCTGCAGAACTCCAAAATATTGAGGATATGCGTAACTGGATGGTAGAAAATAACAAAGACTACTACCAGGTAATATACGTGGATGGGTTGGATTATAAGGTAATGAATGAAGAAACAGAACAAGAGCTTTAGAAAGGTATTACGGATACTGCACCGCGACCTGGGTTATATTTTTATTGGACTTACCATCATTTATGGTATCTCAGGTATCATTCTAAATCTGAAAGACACAGAAAAGGACCCGGCATATAAAGAAATCCGGTTCGAAGGGCAACTGGAAATAAATTTAACACCCGAAGAGATACATGCCATCTGGGAGCATGAGTTTGAAAACGTGGTTGACTTAAACAGGGTTGTGCCGGTTAATAATCAATATCGGCTTTTTTTAATAGGTGGACTTGGTTCTTATCATCCAGGTACTGGTAACATAAGCTTTGTTGTGTATAAGAAAAGACCTGTTGTAAAATTTATGAACGATATTCACCTTAACTCGGGCAAACGATTTACCTGGTTGGGAAATATTTACGGTGTAATATTTATATTTTTTGCACTTTCAGGAGCCATTATGTTAAAAGGAAAGAAAGGTTTTGCCAAACGAGGTTGGTGGTTAATATCTATTGGGATTCTTATCCCTGTAGTGTGGTATATTCTTAGTCTGTAAGACATATTTAAAAAAAAGCTTCTCCAGAAATGAAGAAGCTTTTTGTTTGCATTCCGTATAGCAATTTTCGCAATCATAAAAGATTTGACAGAAAATCTCCGGTATGGCTTCCTCTTCTTGAAAACCGCATGCTTGGTATTACAGTTTCCTATTTGGGAAGATTACCTTTAAAGCGTACCTTTGATTATATGAATAACCTAAAAGATAATTAAATCGAAATGCCCAGGTGGCTCAAATACAGAATTTAAAGAGGTAAGCGAAACCCCGGTGAATTCTAATTATGAGCTGATTTTTGTAC
>DNTK01000480.1 GCA_003508755.1 Bacteroidales bacterium
CGGCGACCACCGAGATCTACACAAACATAACCTTGTATGGGTGCTATCAGGCATGCAAATAGAATTAGATAAGTATCCGGTATGGAGAGATTCTATTAATATCGAAACATGGCCAAAGGGTATAAACAGGTTATATTACCTCCGCGATTTTCTTATACGTAACCAACAGGGCGATGTGATTGGAAGGGCTACCAGTAACTGGCTGCTTATAGATATTGAAAGGCGTCGCCCGAGACAACACGATCTCAATAATGAAGTTTTCCGTCATAATTTAAACAGGAACGCACTGGAAGAACTTATTGCACCATCTCCATTTCAGGGGAAGGTGGAAAAAGAACTACCATTAAGTCCTCGCTTTAGCGATATCGACCTAAATCATCACTTGACAACAACCCGGTATGTCGACTGGATGTTTGACACCTTTTCACCTGACGATATAGCTCAGGAGAGAGCGAAAGGAATATTGCTTAATTTTAATAAAGAGGTGGTATACGATCAGCAGGTAGTCATGCAACGTTCCGAAAAAGCTGGGAACAAAATATATTTTCAATTAATCGATTCCAAACGGCCAAAGGCAATATTTAATGCCACGCTAACCTATTCCTCAAGTTAATGCCAGAAAACAGATAACAATGAAAAAGTACATGAATGAAGGCAGTATTTTCACACTGTTTCTTTTTCTAAATGCACTGCCTTTGGCAGTTTTTCGTTTTTTCCCGACAATGGATGGAGCATCTCATTTATACAACTCAAATATTATTTTGGAGTTGTTGAGCCACAACCACGTTTTTCAATCGTTTTTTGATTTGAATCCGGAGCTGGTACCCAACTGGACAGGGCATTTTATATTAACACTCTTCAATAGTTTCCTGCCAGCCTGGATGGCAGAAAAACTATTTTTAATTCTTTACGCTATATTACTCCCGCTATCGTTCAGATATCTAATACATATTGTAAATCCGGAAAACAAAATCCTGTCGTTGATGGCCTTACCCTTTGTTTACACCTTTGTATTTGGCCTCGGATATTATAACTTCAGTCTGAGTCTAATTGTTCTTTTCTTTTCGTTGGCAGTCTATTTTAAATACAGAGACATAAGTCGAGTAAAATTCACCCTTCTTTTTCTTGGGTTATTCCTTCTAACATACCTTAGTCACTTGTTTTTTGTAGTCTTGCTTTTGGCGTTGCTACTGGGGATAGAGGTTTGGAGATATTTTTCGGTTTGGGCCACCTCAGGTCAGAACGATTATAAGACATTTTTAATAAATGTAGCATTTGTATTAATTGCCGCATTGCCTGTTATATTATTAACCTATAACTACCTGAGTAATCATGCGTCAGGAGATGCAGCAGATAGCACATCAGGAGTAAAAGAAAGTATTAAATACCTGGCTATAGCACGCCCATTTGTTATCTATAGTTTTGACTGGGAACAAGGTTTTACAATATTAATCTCTATAGGCATGTGGTTTTTACTTGTTTTAGGAACACTCCTGAATATAAGGAAAAATGGTTTATGGTTTTTTCTGAAGGAAAAAGCGATTTGGTTTTGGTTGGTTGTTATCTTCGTATTGACCTACTTATTTATTCCCAATAGCATGGGAGGTGCAGGAAACATGCAAAACAGAATACTTATTGTTGTTTTTACCACGCTAATTTTATTTGCCGCTTTCATGTCTTTTCCAAAGTGGCTTCAAAGTATTTCAGTGATTTTTATTGTTACAGGCCAATTATTATTAGTAAACTATTATGTACAAGTTATTAGGGATTTAAATCCTACGGCAAAACAAATAGAAGCCTCGGCAAAATATGTAGATAAGAATTCGGTTGTGCTTCCGGTGAATCATTCCAGCAATTGGTTAATGCTGCATTTTGGCAACTACCTGGCTATTGAAAAACCTATAATTGTGTTAGACAATTATGAAGCCGATGTGCGTTATTTCCCGGTAATATGGAAAGATTATAATAGGCCTGAGATGGGATTGGAAAACGAACAAATCGAATACATTCTTGTCTATGGCAATAATGCTGAAAAACAGGCCAAGCTGAATGAGCAATTTGGATCGGATTTTAAGCTACATCATAAATCTAAGCTGGTAAAGCTTTATAAAAGATCAGAAAGGTAAATTTCCATACTTTTTAGCCTTGACCTGAATGTCTTTTATAATTCTGCAATTCGGGTAATTTTATTCGTTGCCGTATCACCTACTTTGCATAGGATTTTAGCATCGAGGGGTAGAAAAATATCTACCCTGGATCCGAATTTTATAAAACCAAACTCGGTGCCTTTCCGCGCTTCATCGCCAACCTTTGCATAGGTACAAATTCGGCGGGCTACCGCTCCGGCAATTTGTCGAAATAATACCTCAACATCATTTTGGGTTTTAACAACAACAGTTGATCGTTCGTTTTCGGTAGATGATTTTGGATGCCATGCAACCAGGTACTTACCTTTGTGATACTTTGTAAAGGTAACTTCCCCTGAAACAGGATAGATATTCTGATGGACATTCAGGGGCGACATAAATATCGAAACCTGAATGCGCTCATCATTAAAAAATTCGGTTTCGGAAGTTTTTTCAATCACAACAATTTTGCCATCTGCAGGTGCAATTACCACATTATCGTCCGGTGGCAATGGCCTGTTGGGTATCCTGAAAAACCAAAGAATAAAACCAAAGAGTATCACAAGTGGAACAAATATCAATAGCTGTAAAAACATATTCGGGTATACCAGAAATACTAAAACAGCCATTAAAAGTAATACCACAGAGTACCCTAAAAGTATAATCGAACCTTCGCGATGGAGTTTCATGTTATTAAAGTAGTTTATTTGATTAATTGCAGGTAAATATATACAACCGGAGCAACGAATAAAAGGGAATCAATCCTATCCAATATTCCTCCATGCCCCGGCATAATGTTGCCTGAGTCTTTGAGGTTAGCAGCACGTTTAAATAAAGATTCGGCAAAATCGCCAAAAACACTTGAAATAGAAATAATAGCAGCAAGAATTATCCATTCTATGCGTCCCATCTCTTTTAGCAGTGGAAAAATAAACCAGGCAACCACCAATACTGCAACGAAACCACCAAAAAATCCTTCCCATGTTTTTTTCGGAGAGATACGTTCAAAAAGTTTGTGTTTGCCAAAACTTAATCCCGACAAATAAGCAAAGGTATCGTTGGTCCAGATAAGCAGAAAAATGCACAAAACTAAATAAGCGAAGTCGCCGGAATGGTTCAGGTTAATACCATTGAGTAAAGAGAGAGGCAGCGTGATGTAAAGAATACCAAACACACCTGATGATATGTTTTCCAGGGGGTTCCTTTCTTTTTCATAGAGCGCAGCAGTGGTAATTAAGAGGGGAAGCAACAGAAGCAAATAGAACCATTTATCTGAAATCCAACCGGCTAAAATAAAATGAGCAAGAATAAAGGCTGCACTGCCAGTAAAAACAAAGAGAATATCCGGCTTTACAAAAGGCAAAAATTTTTGAAATTCGATTAATGCTACCAGGTTAAAAAACAATAGAACCATAGCGAAGGCGAATGGATGCAAAAAGAGACTCCCAATTACTAAACCTACGTATGTTGCACCGGAAAGGGCTCTGATAAATATTGTTTTCAAAACTCTGTTTTTGATATTAAATGCTTTGCCCGCACAACATCTGCCGGTTTTACCATAACATCAATACTTCCAATCTTGTAGAATGAATCTTGTTGATTCATAATTACAGCAGCAATCTGGTTATCGTTTAGCAGATGCTTTACCAGCTCGGCATGATATAAGAGATTTGTTGAATAAACGGCTGTCCACTCTTCACTCATAAGCAACCGGAATAATTAAATATTTGAGTTGTCAGTTTCTGGTTTCTCTGGTTTTGCTTTTTTACTGGTAGCTTTAACACTTGGCTGTTTTGTTTCAGCTTTGCCCGCAGCTGCTTTTTTTGCTATGGTTTTCGAAGCCTTCTTTTGGTCGCCATTATTTCCGTTGGTATCAAAACCAACCTGCTCATCCGGATCAAATCGCCGGGGACCAAAAATCTCTTCCAGATCTTCTGAAAACAACACTTCTTTTTCAAGGAGCCGCTCTCCAAGTTTAATCAAACCCTCTTTGTTTTCTTGCAATATACTTATTGCGCGATCGTATTGTTCAGTAATAATTCCCTGAACCTCTTCATCAATAAGCTCAGCGGTTTTCTCGCTGTAAGGCTTTGTAAAAGAGTATTCACCCTGGCCACTTGAGTCATAAAAACTACGGTGGCCCACTTTCTTGCTGAGCCCAAAATACGAAACCATAGCATATGCCTGCTTGGTGACCCGCTCCAGATCGTTTAAGGCACCTGTGGAGTATTTATCGAAATTTATATCTTCAGAGGCCC
>DNTK01000402.1 GCA_003508755.1 Bacteroidales bacterium
CCGCCATACCTATTTTAATATGACCATCGTTTGGATTCTTATCTATTTTTCCTGTAAAAACATTAAAGCCTCCGGTATAACTTGAGTCGATAACCTGGGCTTCGAAATCGTGCTGTACACAGCCACAATCGGTACAATTATCTAGCGGACGTACAATAATATCGTCGAAAAAATAATACGCATAGGCTTTGTTTCTGAGATTCACCATGTTTTTATCAGTAGCCACGTAGTTGGTATTGTCGTATGACTTGAAGTTTCCGAGAATAAAAAAGCTTTCTCCTCCCTCTGCTGTATATATGGTACATACTTCCTCCCATTCGTCAATATTATCAAGGAATAGTCCAACCTCGTTGTTAATCTGGGGTTTGTAAGGAAGATTGACATTCAGAGAATTTTTAATTTCAATGTCGCTGAAATATAAGCTCAGCTGGTCAACAGCAAATTTTGAAAAGGAAGCTAACTTATAATAAAAAGTAACACAGTACTTTTTGTCTTTTACAAGTGGTTCTTTCAGCGATCCTTGCAAATATTCGCGGTATCCGTCGTCTGTGCCACTTAAAATAGCACCAGCATATCCATCGCCTGTGCGGGGTTCACTCTCACCGGCAAAGTTCTTGGGAACACTTACGCCATCAGCCCTTCCTGGTGAGCAACGGTTAAAATAATCAGGCGTTGCTATGGTCGGATATCCCCAACCTGGAATAAGTTTATGTGACCGATCCTGAGGGGTGTAATCTTGAGGACACTCGTCAAAATCTTCAAAACTATAATTTCGAACAAGATTTTCAGATTGTGCCATGAGTGTAGCAGGAAATATGAGCATGATGCATGCACAGGCATACCAGCTAATCCGGGAGTTGATCATAAATTTTTGCTGTTGTGGTTAAAGTTAGAACCAATGTACAGAAAAAAGTAGGAAGTATCAAGTTGCTCCTTAATAAAGTAAAAAGGTGCGCAAATAATTCAACGGAAAAGTCCTGAAACTTTTGAAAGAAGATTGATTAAGTTCCGACTTTAAAATTTGTTATGCCTCCTTTAAAATAGCCTTATTAATACGTTTTACAAGGGCTGGTCCTTCGTATACAAACCCGGTATACAACTGCACCAAACTTGCACCTGCATCCAGTTTCTCGATGGCATCTTTCGCAGACATGATGCCTCCTACACCGATAATAGGTAGTTTTTTATCTGTTTTTTTGCTGATATAACGAATCATTTCTGTCGAGCGTTCTCGAATAGGTCTACCGCTTAAACCGCCATTTCCAATACCTTTAACCTTAGAGGCACTTGTTGCCAGTGCTTCGCGAGAAACCGTCGTGTTGGCCACAACAAGACCATCTATGCCAGCTTTTTGAACAATATGAAGGGTTTCATCGACTTGTTTTAGATTTAAATCAGGAGAAACTTTTAAGAAAATTGGTTTGGATATTGATTGTGACGCTCTGAATTTGATTAATTCGTCGAGAATTTGTTCCAGCATATCCTGGTCGGCAAGTTTACTTAAATCCGAGATATTCGGACGGCTCACGTTTACAACAAAATAATCGACATGTGCATAGAGTTCCGAGAAACACCTGAGATAGTCTTTATAAGCTACATCGTTTGCAGTTGCAGTGTTTTTTCCAATGTTTCCGCCTATAACAAGCTTATGTGGTTTATCGAGTTGCCTGATGGCAGCAGCAAGACCATTATTATTGAAGCCCATTCGGTTAATTAGTGCCCTATCTGCCTTTAATCGAAAGGATCTGGGCTTTGGATTACCGGACTGTCCCACAGGAGTGACTGTTCCAATCTCGATGAAACCAAATCCAAATGAGGAAAACTCGTTATAAAATTCAGCATTTTTATCAAAACCAGCTGCCAAACCAACAGGATTAGGGAAGGTTAAGCCGGCCACTTGTCGCTCAAGTTTTTTATTTTTTACGGTATAAAAGAATCGAACAAACGCAGCTATAAAGGGAACTTTAAACGCAATCTTTATAAATGAAATTATAAGGTGATGTACGGTTTCGGGGGAAATTAAAAAGAGAACAGGACGGATAAATGCTTTGTACATGAAATTTTTCTGCAAATATACTACTCTCCGAGATTATCTGCCAGATAAAACTTTAAAGGTATTATCCTCATACACCAAAATAATTGTTTTAATACTGTTTACATTTGTAACTTGACTTGTATTAAGCATCTTTTCAGTTATGTTTTCATTAGCTAAAGGTGTGTCAATAGAGATTTTTCCGGTGGCTTGTAAAGGGGCTGTATGTGCAGAATTTTCTGATGAATTAGCAAATAATTCAGGTTCGGAATTTACGTTGTTTTCAGTATTTTCAGATTTCACCGTGTTTAAAAGGTTTCCCCGGCCAGTTAAAAGCCAATCTGCATTAATTTCAGGGTATTTAATCAATATCTTTTGGATAAAGTCGAAGCTTGGTTTGTTTCTCCCGGATAAAATATGGGAAATACTCGATCGCTGTACACCAATAATATCGGCAAATTGAGCCGATGTTAGATCAAGTTGACTTAATAACTGAACAATTCTTTCTTTCATGTTTACTTTTGTAATTCACATTTGTTATTATAAGATCAGTTTCAAGTGTGCCAGTATTTGTTACACATGTAATATGTAAATATACATTTCTAACATCGGAAAGTCAATTATTGTGGGATGTATTTATTTATTTATTACATGAATGCTTAAGTTATATAGTGTATATAACTGATAATATGTATATTATAATAATATTATTTTGCAATATGCAATAAATATGCGAAAAGAGCGGTACCAGTTTAATCTTATACTTTACTACAGTGTATTATTATACTGAATATGAGTAGTTTATATATATACATATTCTTTATTCATTTGTGCTGTATAGTTTTTATGAATAATTTTCATTTGTAATCAATTAAATAGAATATGTAATTTACATATGTAGATTTATAGGCGTGTTTAGTTAATTACATCTGTGAATTTTTAGGGTTTTGTCTTGTAATATCCATTCTGAGAGTTAAACTCGCTGAGAATTTGATATTTTTTATTTTATGGTCTATACATGAGAATATTTAATCTTGCAGCTTTAAAATTTTCAATAAAACTTTACCTTTATTTTAAACATTGGAATAATGAAAATAAGACTCGCACTTCACTGGCAAATATTAATAGGTATCTTGCTTGGTGCTCTGCTTGGAAGTTTCTTTTCTAGCACTGTACCTACCCTTTCTGTTTTAGGCACCCTATTTCTGCGGGGCTTAAAAATGATAGTTGTTCCGCTTATTATTAGTTCTTTGGTTGTGGGAGTTACAAATATTGGTACTGGTAAGAGTTTAGGCCGTATTGGGGGTAAGACGCTAACTTATTATTTATCAACTAGTTTTATTGCGATTATTACAGGACTGTTTTTCGTTAATGTGCTAAAGCCTGGCATTGGAACCTCGATTATTCTCCCTACACAACAGGATGTTGGAATTGATGAAAAGAGTTTCAAAGAAACATTAATCAATATTATTCCTGAAAATATTTTTGATTCAATGGCCAATGCCGACATGTTGGCTTTAATTTTCTTCTCAATTGTATTTGGCATATTTATTACAAAACTTGATACTTCTAAGAAGAACCTTTTGACTAATGTTTTTGACGCCGTTTTTGAGACTATGATGAAGATAACCTTATGGGTTATTCGGTTTGCCCCTCTTGGAGTTATGGGCATAGTGGCTGAAGTTGTATCGGAACAAGATAACCTGCTGCAACTTGTAGGCAGCCTGGGAAAATTCGCAGGTGTGGTGGTCATTAGTTTAGGCGTTCATTTCTTTGTTACCTTGCCAATTTTACTCTTTTTATTAGGAAAAACTAATCCTGTAAAACATTACCAATCAATGTTTTCAGTGATTCTCACTGCATTCTCTACGGCCAGCTCAAATGCCACTCTGCCCCTTACATTGGAAACCGTGGAAGAGAAATCCGGAGTATCGAATAAGGTTGCCAGTTTTACCCTTCCGCTTGGTGCCACCATTAATATGGATGGCACTGCACTCTATGAGTTGGTTGTGGCAGGGTTTGTCGCTCAATTGTATGGAATAGAACTTTCCATAACGCAACAATTCATAATGGTTTCGACTGCATTGCTTGCCTCTATTGGTACCGCCGGCATACCCATGGCCAGCTTTGTTACAATGACAATTGTTTTTACTTCAGTAGGTCTGCCCCTGGAAGCCATGCTCATTGTTATGCCCGTTGACAGACCTTTAGATATGCTGCGGACTGCCACCAATGTTTTTAGTGACTCGTGTGGTTCTGTGATCATCGCAAAATCGGAGGGGGAGAAATTAAACTATTAGCGCTGTCAGATACTGAAGGTCTTTAAATGATAGCATTCCAAAATCATGCTTATTAAAGATTTTTAAATAAAAAAAACCAATTGAGCAACGAAGCAAAAATTGGGTGTAACAGCACTCATATTTAATAACATAGATACATGCACATATTTTAGAATCTTTTTCTGACGATCCTAATTATTTTTAGCATCTATCCTATCGCAAAGAGTTTTAAAATTTCCCTTATATTATGTTAAGTAAAACGGGAGTTCCGAAAGCGAAAACTACAAAAGAGCATCGTACAAGATTTCGACCGGATGCACAGCAATTTTTCCGGTACCATCTTTTATATGATGACGGCATGAGGTTCCCGATGCCGAAATAATATCTTCCATGTTCGCATTTCTAACCGCTGGAAACAGCACCAATTCTCCTATCTTCATTGATAAGTCAAAATGTTCTTTTTCATATCCGAATGATCCTGCCATGCCGCAGCATCCAGATTTTATTTCCTTCACAGTGAAATTCCGGGGAATTTGCAAAATTGTCCGTGCAGGATCTGTTCCAACAATTGCCTTTTGCTGGCAATGACCGTGATAGTGAATTGTTGCCTCCAGATCAATAAATTGATCTGCGGTTATTTTGCCCTGCTTAAATTCACTTGCAATGAATTCTTCTATGGTAAACACATTTTCAGCTAAACTTAAAGCCTCTTTTTTTTCTTTCTCTCTCAACAAATCGGGGTATTCATCCCGGAAACTTAAAATGGCCGAGGGTTCAATTCCTATCAATGGAATGCTATGGTTAATTGCCGACTTCAATAAATTAACATTATGCCGTGCTAACTTCCTCGCAGTTTTCAGAAAACCTTTTGAAAGATGTGCTCTTCCACTCTCTGTGTGTTTGACAATATGTATTCTATAACCAAGTTCGTTGAGAAGTAAGGTGGTTTTTATACCAATGTGTGCTTCATTATAGTTTGTAAACTCATCCACAAAAATTACAACCTCTCCCTTTTTCTGGTCAAGAGAAGCGTTAAGCTGGTGTATATTTTTTCGCAACCACTTCATCCAACTCGTGCCGTGAACTTTTGGCAGGCTTCGATAAAGTGAAAACCCAATCGCTTTCTTAATTGCTGAAGATAGTATTGCACTGCTGACCATATAATTATAGAGGATGGAGAAATGCGAAGCAAGTTTTTGTGTTTTTCCAAATGCTGTTATGGCATACATGCGCAATGGGCGGCGATTGGTTTGATAATATTGATACAAGAATTCAGATTTGAGTTTGGCAACATCTACACCAGAAGGGCATTCGGTTTTGCATCCCTTGCACGAAAGACATAAATCCAACACATCGTACAGTTCCTTGCTATTAAATTTATTGCGATGTGGGTTATTATTCAAAATTTCACGTAACATATTCGCCCTGGCTCGGGTGGTATTTCGTTCATCTTTGCTGGCCTGGTAACTGGGAC
>DNTK01000125.1 GCA_003508755.1 Bacteroidales bacterium
AAAAAAGCGGTATCGCTCAATAATATTTTTTAATCCATGGCCTGTGGAATTATTTTCAAATTTCTTTTGCAGATTGTTGCGAACGATAATTTCTTTTTTTGATGCTTTTATTGCTATCTGTAATGGATTATCGCTGGCAACAATATTGTGTTTGATGCAATTTTCAACCAACATTTGTAATACCAGAGGTGGCAATGAATAGTGATAATAGTTTTCTGGAATGTCGAGATCAACTTGCAGGTTTTTACCAAATCTTAATTGCTGAATAATTATGTACTTTTTCATCATTTCAACTTCACTTCGTACCAGAACGAGTTCTGTATCTCGACTTTTTAATATGTAGCGGAGAAATTCTGAAAGGTTTTGGATATAGTCGACCGCTTTGGTGTTTTCATCAACAAGGGTTACCAATCCATTCAGGCTATTGAATAAAAAATGCGGATTAATCTGGGATTTTAAAGTTTCGTATTTGGCTTCAATATTGTCTTTTTCGAGGCGCACCGATTTGGAAAAATTCGTAACCCACTGACGATAAAATTCTACGGCTTCATGTATCGCTGTGATGAAATAAGTAATCAGGTTAGTAAAAAAAAGTTCTTTTGAAATGTCCTCCACCGGCTCGGTAAAACCATAAAATACTTGAATTTTATACAGCCCAAATGCAAATACATTTGTATAGGTTACAACCAATATGATTTCAATTATCAGGTGTTTGAGTGGATGTTTCTCCCAAGGAAATTTTTTCCAAAGAAATTTCACAATGCTCAACACACCCACCCACAAACCCGATGTGATAACAATTGAATGTATAAAATCCCGCACATCAAATACATCGGAGTGGTTTTCGGTTGGATAAACAAAGTAGATTATTATTCCAACCAGTGGAATTAAAAATACCAAATGCCAGGTCCTAAAGTTTCGTTTTCTCATAAACTATCGAATCTACAAATTTTATTCTAAAAGTTTATTCTGAATAAGAACATGGGTATGAATCCTTGCTGGTAGGTAAAATATACCTCATTGGCTTTTGGATCATATGCTTCGCTGTAGATGCTCTGGTAATTGAAAATATTCTGAAAGTCGATGGCCCACTCCATACTTGTTGATTTGTTATTGATTCGGTAGCCTAATCGGACATCGGTTCGGAAATAATCATCGTATTTATCCTTAAATGCATTCGACCAATCATACACTGCTTCGCCTTTTGCTGCAGAAGCTTCGAAATCGACCGGGACATAGCGCTTACCACCCGCCCAGACAGTTTTTAGGTCGATGGTTATAACACCGTGCTTTCCGAGCTTATGTTCGTAACCGCTCAAAACATTGATTACATAATTACCATTGAAGGCTGTATTCCTCCATTGTTTGTCGTACCCCTTGTATTTTGAATCGAATAACGAAGCTGTAAATAGAACATAATAGCCCTTGCTTAAAAATTTCTCAATGGTAAGCTCTAAACCATAGTTCCTGCCCACCCCTTCATTGATAAGGCTATCTTCCATTGGACCGCCAAAATCGGCTCCTGTATTAAGCATCGAAAACTCAGGAAATCCTTCTTTTACAGGCACATCGTATAAATGCTGATAATAGGCTTCCGCTTTTATGCGCGCAGTATTACTAAAAACATAGTTATATCCAAAAACGTAGTGATCACTCTTGGTGTACTCCAGGTTTTCGTTTGTTCTGTGATACAAATTAGCAAGCGTGTCGAAAGTGCGCACAAAGTAAACAGCCTTGGGTTGTGTTTGGCTGTGCTTTCCATATCCAAAAGATACACTCTGTTTTGGTGTGAACTGCCACCTGATGGCCGCACGAGGTTCTATGGCTAGCTCATTATTCAGAAGGAAATATTGTGAATGTACACCCAAATAGCCTGTCAGGTTATTTGTAAAGTTATGTTGCCATTGTGCATAAACCCTCAGCATTTCCATATTATTGTTAATATTCGAGGGCTGAATAAACTGGTTATAATCATAGTCGAAAACACTGTCGTGATAATTTATGGCAAAGAAATCGGCTGTTGCGCCAATGCTGTAATTGTTTTTTGAGTTTAGTTTATGTTTTACCTGGGTAGCAATAGTAAACTTATCTTCCCGGTCTTCACCTGCATAATACCTTTTAAAACTATTTGATTCATAATCGATGGAATCAACAATGGCATTAGATGCTATTGATTGAGCAGACAGTGAAGATTTAACACGTATATTTTTTGTAAAAAAATAGGTGTGCGACAAACCAAGCACGGAAAGTCTTGAACCAAAATCGGTTGCCGAGCCTCTGGTATTGTATGCGTTTCCGGTTGAATCACTTAAATCTCGTCCCAGTCCTATAAAACTTTCTCCCCAAAGTCCGAATAACTTAAAGCGACCATATTTGGTACCCGGAACATCCACCATAAGGGTGAAATCTTTATACTCCGGAATAGCTGCTCCTGTGCTAGAGCTTAATCCCAGCATATCCATAACCTCCATGGTTGAATAACGAAAGTTTGCCAGGTAGGAGGGGCGTACCTTGTTATCTTTTCCGAACATTGGTCCTTCGGCTCCAAGTTCAAAACCGTTAAAACCAACCTGACCTACAAACTCAGTAGTGGTATTATTTCCCGAACGTAAATTTAAATCAAACGCTCCTGCGAGGGCATTGCCATATTCAGCCGGGAAAGCACCTGTAATAAAGTCCGAATTGGTAAGCAGGTTATTATTTACCATGCTAACTGGTCCGCCTGTGGTTCCCAGTGCACCGAAGTGATTAGGATTGGGTATTTCAATACCTTCCATTCGCCACAGAACCCCTGACGGGGAGTTGCCGCGAATGATAATATCATTCCGGGCGTCGTTTTGGGTCATTACACCAGCATAATTGGCTACCATTCTGGCCGGATCGCCAAGACTTCCGGCAAATCGCTCGGTTTCTTCAACAGAAAATGTACGGGCACTTATCATAGCCATATCGTTTTGTGCCCTGTCTTTCCTCTTACCTGCTTTTACAACCACCTCCTCCATAGAAACTGCATTTTCCTCGAGTTGCACATTTAATACAAGTTCCTTTGCTGAACCTACTAACAGGTTGTTTAATACCTGTGGTTTGTACCCAATATAGCTAATTTCAATAGCCTGCCGTCCCAGGCCAATACCTGTAATTTGGAAATTCCCATCCAGGTCGGTGGTTGCTCCAACCGGAGGTTGAGTATTCAATAATATAATGTTTGCTCCAATCAGGGGGTAGCCTGTGGTAGCATCTACCACAGTGCCCCTGATGTTTTGTGTGTAGCTTTCCTGTGAAAAGGCAACTGCAATGGTAGCCAAAATCAGGAGGAAAATTAAAATTGATTTTTTCATGGTTTCTTTTTGGTTTGGTTCAAAAATAGGAACGTTGCTTAATTCTTAAAAAAGAAAACCGATGAGCCAAAATGTTGCATGACCGAATAAGAATTTTTTAGTGACGAATGAAAGCGGATTTTTTTAATTTTCAATAAAACTACTAAAATAGTTGTATAACTATAAAAATAGTCATATAATTGCATTATGAAGGAACTGACAAAAGCAGAAGAACAGGTAATGCAATACTTATGGAAAATAAAAAAAGGTTTTCTGAAGGATGTTGTGGAAGAATTTCCGGAACCTAAACCTGCATATACCACCATTTCAACGGTTATAAGGGTATTGGTCAAAAAGGAATTCATTGGATACAATACCTACGGAAAGGTAAATGAGTATTTTCCACTGGTAACAAAGAGTGAATATTTTAAAGGCCATTTTAAGGGCTTAGTTGGTAATTTCTTCAATGGTTCGCTTACTAATTTTGCTTCGTTTTTTACTAATAACGAAGATGTCGATCTCACACAATTAGAGGAAATTAAAAAGATGGTTGATGAAAGAATAGCTAAAATAAAAAACGATGACGAATAGTGTATTTTTGTATTTTATTAAAGCGAATATTTCAATTAGTGCATTGTTTGCTTTGTTTTGGTTTTTCTATCGCAAAACCACCTTTCACAAGACCAATCGAATCGTTCTTTTATTGATTCTGTTTATATCCGTAATTTCCCCGTTGTGGAATTATTCATTTTTTACTGGTGCCGGAACCGATTTTCATGTCGATCAGTGGTTTTCAGAATCGACTGAAATACCCTTCTTGATTGATGATTCTTTCGTTTTACAGGGCTCTAAAAGTAGCATACATATTTTAGACTACATTTTTGGCTTTTACCTTCTTGTTAGTGCATTACTTTTAACCAGGTTCCTTCTGCAGGTAAGAGCAATTTTTCGCTTGAAAAGCAAGGCTGAAGTTATAAAAATTGAAGGTTCCAGGTATTATACCATTCGAAATGGCAGCCTACCTTTTACATTCTTTCAATGGATAATCCTTCCTCCTGGCTTTCAGACAAGTTCTGTAAATCAACAGGTTCTCCGGCACGAAAATGCTCATGCACGTCAGTTGCATACACTTGATATTGTTATTACAGAATTGTTTTGCATTGTTTTTTGGTTCAATCCTTTTGTCTTCCTTCTAAAAAGGTCCCTGAAAACAGTACACGAATACCTCGCCGATAATCAGGTGACAGGTAACACTTCAGAGGCTGTTACTTATCTTAAATTATTGGTACAGGGGGTGTCGCCTGAATCACAGTACGGGATATCAAGTAATTTTTATTGGTTAACTATTAAAAAAAGAATTAACATGATTACTAAACATAAAACACTAAAAATTCACAAGCTTTGGTACCTCTTACTGGTACCCCTCACAGCTATAATCCTCCAGTCATTTTCTGCGGTAAATGTTGGAACCGATTTGTCAGTGTCCATCGCAAAGAGTAAAGATGGTGAGATTCCTTCTATATGTCCCATTGCGGGTGATGACATAAAGAAAACCTCTGGATTCGGTATGCGCAAACACCCGATAAAAAAGGTAGAAATGATGCATAATGGTATCGATATTGTTGCTAAGACAGGAACTCCTGTTGTTGCCACTGCCGATGGTATAGTGGTGAAAGCCGAGATGAAAGAAGCCGGTAAGGGATACGGAAAAGTGGTTGTAATTGAACATGGCGGTGTTTACACTACACTTTATGCCCAGTTGTCGGAATTTAAAGTTTCCAAAGGCGATCAGGTAATACAAGGCCAGGTAATAGGCCTGGTTGGCAGCTCCGGAATGTCAACAGGTCCGCATTTGCACTACGAAGTGCGAAAAAATGGTGAACCGGTTAACCCTGAGGAGTATTTTAGATAATATTTCTATACAGGCACGCAGTTATAAACTGCGTGCTTTTAATAATTACAGGCTGTATAGGTATGTATCAGACTATTAGTAGCTTTTGTCTGTAATATCTTTTTTATATATTTGATATCAGCATTTATGTTTGTTTGAAATTCTTTATCTGTTAAAACAACATTTGCAATGAAAACAACCACCACTGTAAATCTGTTATCCATCTTTTTCTTTATTATTTTTTCAGGTTGCGAGGAAGATTCAAAACAAGTTGAACCGGAAGATTTCCGTAGTAAATACCTCGGCACCTTCATTTTTGATGTTATTGTCGAAACCCATCATGCTGATTTTCAAACTGAATATGATACCGTAGTATATGAAGGGGAAATACGGTTTTACCATAAATCTGACAGTTATGAAAATTTCTCCAGTTGGCATCCGGAACCCACAGATGAGCCGGAAGATGAACGTATTACCATACAATTCCTTGATTTTGCTTCAATTACACCAAGCATTGATTCTGTTGGAACGTTAACTATAAGGCTTGGAGATAGCTATTCACATCAAGGATCTTTTTCCGGAACTGATTATGTGGATTTTTCTGTTAGAGGCATAGGAGGAAGAGGTCAATGGAAAAATTATTTTATTACAGGAACACGAAAACAATAAAAAAAGCACGCTCTTTGCGTGCTTTTAATCTTATTACTTTTTTCTGATTTCTGTTTATCTAAAGAACCATCAATCTTTTTTCACTACCTGAAGCGATAGTTCATCCAGTGCATCCTTATTTACTGCTGAAGGTGAATCGATCATAATATCGCGGCCGGCATTGTTTTTCGGAAAGGCAATAACATCGCGTATGGAATCTAGCCCGGCAAAGAGGGAAACCAGGCGATCAAAACCAAAGGCTATACCGCCATGAGGAGGAGCACCATACGTGAAAGCATTCATTAAGAAGCCAAATTGCTCCTGGGCTTCTTCATCAGAAAAACCAAGAGCCTGGAACATTTGTTGCTGCAGTTGCTGATCATGAATTCTTATAGAACCACCACCCACTTCAACACCATTAATAACCATATCGTAAGCATTTGCTCGTACTTCGCCAGGATTTGTTTTCATCTTATCAATATCTTCCGGTTTTGGAGAAGTAAAAGGGTGATGCATAGCATGGTAGCGTTGTGTTTCTTCATCCCATTCCAGCAATGGAAAGTCGACAACCCACAGGGGTGCAAACACTTTTTTATTGCGCAGTCCCAATTGTTCACCCATTTCGAGGCGCAATTCGCTAAGGGCATTTCGTGTGCTTCCTTTCTCTCCTGCTAACACAAGCAAAAGATCTCCAGGTTTTGCATTGAACTTTTCTGCCCATTTTTGTAAATCTTCTGGAGTGTAAAATTTATCTACCGACGATTTAAAACTACCATCTTCGTTGTACTTAACCCAAACCAGGCCTTTCGCTCCAATCTGAGGTTTGGTAACAAAGTGGGTAATGGCATCGAGTTGTTTTCGGCTGTACGAAGCGCATCCACCAGCACAAATACCACCTACATGCTCCACACTGTCGAATACCTTAAATCCTTTGCCTTGAACCAGACTTGTTAAATCTCGCAGGCGCATGCCAAAACGGATATCGGGTTTATCATTTCCGTAATTGCTCATTGCATCGTCGAACGACATTCTGGGAAAAGGGCCTTCAAATTCTTCATCCATAACAGCCATAAACAGGTGCTTGATTAAACCTTCAAAGGTGTTTAGAACATCATCCTGCTCAACAAAGGCCATTTCACAATCGATTTGAGTAAACTCAGGCTGCCTGTCCGCTCTCAGGTCTTCATCTCGAAAACACTTCACAATTTGAAAATAACGGTCAAAGCCGGCTACCATCAGCAACTGTTTGAATGTTTGTGGCGATTGTGGTAAAGCATAAAACTGTCCATTATTCATGCGTGAAGGAACTACAAAATCCCTTGCACCTTCAGGAGTAGATTTTATTAGCACCGGGGTTTCAACTTCAATGAACTTTTCTGCACTCAGAAAGCTGCGCGTTTCAATGGCCATTTTTGAGCGAAGTTCCATCGCTTTTCGCATCGGCTCACGACGCAGGTCGAGATACCTGTATTTCATGCGAATTTCTTCACCGCCATCCGTATCATCTTCGATGGTAAAGGGAGGAATCTCTGCTTTATTCAAAATGGTGATGGCATCTACAAAAATCTCAATTTCGCCGGTAGGCATATTCATATTTTTACTGTGTCGCTCTTCCACCTTACCGGTAACCTGAATAACAAACTCTCTGCCTAACTTTCTTGCTTTCTCGCAAAGCCCGGCATTAGTTTCCATGTTAAAAGCCAACTGTGTAATACCGTACCTGTCACGTAAATCAATAAAGGTCATCCCTCCTAAATCGCGTGATCGTTGCACCCAGCCGCTCAGTGTCACAGTTTTGCCCACATCTGAAATGGTCAGCTCACCACAAGTATTTGTTCTGTACATTTTTTATCTAATTTTATCCGGTAATATGTTATATCTGCTAGAGGCAGTTTTTTAGTGCCACGAAGATAAAAGATTTTAATGAGACAATGATTGTATGTATAAATGATTAAATTATTCATTCATTTATTTTTGTATTTAAACATTTCTTAATTCTGTTATTCATTTATGGAGCGAGCATTCTTTTCGCATGAATATTTTATGAAAGAAGCCTTAAAGGAGGGCCAACGTGCGTTTGAACGAGATGAGGTTCCGGTTGGTGCTGTTGTTGTGGCCAACAACATGACA
>DNTK01000285.1 GCA_003508755.1 Bacteroidales bacterium
GGCATACACCTGTGCCAGTCCCATACCATCGCCAATGAGTAAAATTATGTTTTTTACTTAGGAAGGTTTCTGAGGTTGACAACTTACCTGGGATAGAATAAATACAAAACTTAACAGAACTGAAAATATCTTATTCATTATTTAAGGATTTTATGGGATTAGCAAAGCCCTTACAGGAATTAAACCAATACTTTTTATTTAAATTGTCTTTTGTGACATATTTCTTTTTACCAGGAGAATGAATAAAAATACTATCGTTTAACATTATTCCAACATGGTTAACTTCTGATTGACCTATAGCAAAGAAAACTAAATTGCCTGTTTTAATAATTTTCAAATCATCGCGGAAAGTAAGATACTGTTCCTTAGCGGATGCTGGTAAATGTATCCCGAAATGTTTATAGAAACTGGCGGTAAATCCTGAACAATCAAGCATATATCCGGATTTTATATATTGGGGTTCTGACAAAAACAAACCGGCGTACGCAGTTATTCCTGTGGGTTCAATAGCCTGCCTATCTTTATCGGAATATGATAAAAATAAAGAAAAAATAAGATTCAGTAACAGAAAAAAGCCCACTACCACCAAGAATACATTAGCCATTTTTTTGCTCAACTGGTTTAAAAATTTTGAATCGACCCAATCGTATTTTTTGGAGAAAATAACTGACAGATACACCCAGTACCCCTATTCCATATTTTGCACTGCGCGGAATATTTATTGAAGAGGCTTCATCGAAATATTTCGTAGGACAGGTAATTTCAGCAATTTCAAACCCTGCAAAACAAATTTGGGCGAGCATTTGATTGTCAAAAACGAAATCGTCGGAATTAATATTGTAGTTAATACTTCGTAATACATTTCCGGAAAATGCCCTGTAACCAGTATGGTATTCCGAAAGCTTTTGGTTCATAAAAATGTTCTGAAACAGCGTTAACAGCCTATTGGCAATGTACTTATAAATAGGCATTCCGCCTTTTAAGGCACCTTTTCCAAGAATTCTGGAACCTAAAACAACCTCATATACGTTATTGGCTATAAGGTAGCACATAGAATGAATTAATTTTGGTGTATACTGGTAATCAGGGTGTAACATTACCACAATATCAGAGTTCAGCTCTAAAGCTTTATTGTAGCAAGATTTCTGATTACCGCCATACCCCTTATTTTGCTCATGTATAACAATGTGCTTTATACCGAGCTGCTTGCCTTTTTCGACTGTTTTATCGTTGCTCTTATCGTCTACAAGAATAACTTCATCTACAATATCAAAAGGAATTTCGTTGTAGGTGATCTCAAGGGTTTTCTCAGCATTGTATGCGGGCAATACGATGGTAACTTTCTTATTATTTATCATTATTAATACGTTATTATTCTTTAGATTTTGGCATTCGCTTTAGAAATCCGTAGCCATTTTTTTCTTCAATCAATTCCAGTTCCGGATAACGATTTAAGTTTTCTTCCAGCTTATCTTTTCTTACGATTAAAAAGGCGGGTTTATCGATGTCGCCGGTGGAAAGCCAGCGGGTAAAGTAAAAGTCTTTATTTCCTTTTTGGGTTTCGGCATCCCATGACTGCATAAAAGGATGCATATCTCCCATTGGCTTAATTTGCGGATAGAAGAACTTGGCATAGCTTCTGTATAGAGTGCCGACATAAACATCCTGGTTGCGTTTAGATTTCATAAACTCAATAGCAGCATTTTGCGAGTATTTTTCCATTTTAGGTGTAACCACAACAATCGAAAGAAACATAAATACTGCACTAGAAGCAGCAAGTAGCCTAAATCCATTTACCTGCTTGTTCCTCCGAAGCCAAATTATTGCCAGGAGTGAGCCAAACATAAGAATGAGTCCGATTATCCATTCCCAGCCCAACCATCCGGGATCTGCCTGTAAGTTGCCTACTGTAAAAGAGTGTGTGATTTTCCCGGTATCGATAAACCATTGTTTATACCTATCAAAAATAGGTAGGAAGAACAATATAAGTCCGATTAAGGTAGCAGTAACGATTTGAATTGCTGCAAGCCAAAGAGGCAATTTCTTTCTGTTTTCGAGAAACCAGTTTACCGAGTAGGCCGCCAAAAAAGACATAGGAAAGTAACACAACGATGAGTAATGTACAATTTTGGTTTTTACAATGGAAAACAAGATAAGTACAACCCAAAATAAGGTTAGCATAACCAACCGAAGATATTGCATTTCGTCAGTGTAGCCCGTTCTTTTTTTGTGGGCATGAATTGCAAAGGCGGTTGCCGGAAAAACACCAAAAAATAACACCACGAAATGGTAAAGTGGAAATCCTCCATGGCCGGCATCTTCGGTTTTAAAGAGACGAACCTGGTAGACCACAAAATCAACCACTGTATCGTAGTTGCCTGCAGCTATCTGAAGCAAGAACCAAAAACCACCCACGAAAGTAAGTGCAACAATAAATGTAATAACATGACCGGTGAATAGTTTAAGTTTAAATCTGGTAAGGAGCAACAGCATAAAAATCGTTAACCCAAAAATCAAGATAGCTGCGGGACCTTTTGTTAGTACAGCAAGTCCAATAAATGCAGCAGAAAGAATGGCATTTATATACTTCTTTTTATTTATTTTATGGTTTTGTGCAAACATATAGTAAATCACACCCATGAAAATAAAGAAGTTAAACCATGGGTCGATTATTCCCGATTTAAAATAGAAGAAAGGTAATAAGGAGGCCCCATAGGCAATTGCCCATATGATTCCGAATCGTTCATTCACCATGCGTTTTCCGAGACGATAGAGCACAAATAAAGTTAACACGCCTGCAATAGCATTTGGGAAACGTGCAGCAAACTCATTTACCCCGAACAAATGCATTGAAGCTGCCTGCAACCAGATAAACAATGGGGGTTTTTCCCAAAAAGGCTCGAAGAAAATTTGCACTGTAAGGTAGTCGCCTGTTACCAGCATTTCACGGGCGGCCTCTGCAAAGTTTATTTCATCCCAATCAAATAAATGAAGATTGCCAATAAAGGGAATGTAAAATATCCCTGCTCCTGCAACAATAAAAAAAATAATCTTTAATTCTCTATTCATTTTACGTCCGTAAACTGGTTAAGGATTTATCAAGCCAATCGCCTTTAGCATTGTAAACAAAATAATATACAAATAATGCAACAACTATTCCTAGAATTGCTCCGAAATACACATCTACAAAGAAGTGCTGAGA
>DNTK01000108.1 GCA_003508755.1 Bacteroidales bacterium
CTATTGCCCTTATCGCTTCATCAATTTCTAATGTTATGCTGCAACGCATTTCCGAAAAGCATCGTGAAAAACTATTTTTCAAAAAGGAACTATTATCTATAATTGGAATTGGAATTTTAATTGCTTTAGGCGAAATGATAATTATTTTGCCCTTTGGAGAACAGTTGTTTGGGATCGCATTTGGCACTGAATGGACATTCTCAGGAACAATTGCCAAGCAATTGATGTGGCCCTTTTTACTTTATTTCATCTCCTTTAGCTTCACCAGCCTGTTTTTAGCCCTGCAAAAAGTAAAAGCATTGAGTGTTTACCAGGTTATTAATTTTCTGCTAATCCTGAGCTTATGGTGGTTTACTCATCTCAGTTTTGAGAAGTTTATTTCTTTATTTGTATATTTTAATATTATCAGTGCACTTTTATTTGCTTTTCTTTTATCCACAGTTGTTATCAGGTATAAAAGAGGCTTGCATTCTAATGTCTAGGTGGGTTGCATATAATCACGCATTTCAATATTTTTGAACCAAATAGTTTATTATGCAAAAAATATTAACTGATAACATCGAAAAGATACAAGCTATATGTGCAGAATTTAATGTGAATAGTCTGTTTGCTTTTGGGTCGGTAACAACAGACTATTTTAATGAATTAAGCGATATTGATCTGCTGATTTCATTCAACCCCATGGAATATGGCGACTATGCTGATAGTTATTTTGCAATTGCTGAAAAGTTTGAGGCCTTATTCAACAGACCCGTTGACTTAGTTACGGATAAATCGCTGTCAAACCCATATTCTATTGACTCAGTTAACAAATCGAAAACCTTACTTTATGGAAAATGAGATAAAAAAGTATCTCTACGATATTTCAGAGTCAATACAACCGATCGAATCATATTTAGGTGATAAGCGTGATTTTAGCGTTTACCAGAAAGACAAGATGCTGCGCAGGGCCGTTGTGCGCGAATTTGAGATTATTGGTGAAGCAATGAATAGGTTGATAAAATTGGAACCAAAAATTAAAATATCAGGTGCCCTGCAAATAATAAGCATGAGAAACCGGGTGATACATGGTTATGATAAGATTGATGATGAAATTATCTGGGGAACTATAATTCGCCATTTACCTGTCCTTAAGGCTGAGGTTTATAATCTATTAGCATAGGAATTCAAAATCAGAAAACAGGGGTTTGAATAAGTAAAAATGAAGAAAAAAGTAGTTATTCTCCAACCGGTTCCATCCCATTATAGAAAAAGTACATTTATGCACATTCTGGAGAATGAACTTTTTGATACTTTTCTAATCGCAGGAGAAAGCTATTTAAATATTAAAATCTTTAAGACCGAAAAAAGTGTTATTCTCCCTTTTTTAAAGATATCCATTTCTCGCCACTCGTTTTATTATCTTAAAAGGAGTATAAGAACCCTTAAGAAAATTAACCCGGAGATTATTGTTGCAGGTGGTATCGATTTTCACCTGCTGCATACAATGCTGGCTTTTTTCATTTTTAAACTTCTAAAAGGCAAGCAATTTTTTTGGTGGTCGCATGCCACACTTGGCAATCAAGGGTACCTTGGAAAGAAATCAAGGCTCTTCTTTTACAAGAAATCAGATGGCATTATGGTTTATAATCAGAAAGGCAAAGAAAACCTCCTTTCTATCGGAATCCCCGGGCACAAAATAAAGGTTATTGGCAATGCTGTAAACGAAGAGGATTATGGCTATTTAAATCATAAACTTGAAAAGAACTATATTCCTGATATCCCTTTTAACATGGTGTTTATCGGTCGCATAACAAGTTACCGCCGATTAGATATTCTTTTTAAGGCATTGGCAATTATTAAACAAAAAAGTGATCTGGATTTTAGTGCCACCATTATTGGTGATGGCTATTTGGATGAAAATAAAGAATTGGTTAATCAACTCAACCTGAGCGATCATGTTTGTTTTAAGGGTGCCCAATATGGAAAGCATGCTGCTGAATTCCTGAGGAAAGCTGATCTGCTTGTATATCCAAAGGCAATCGGACTTTCAATTCTGCATTCCTTCTCTTTCGGAGTGCCGGCAATTACTACTGATAATATGAAAATTCAAATGCCGGAAATTGAGCTTTTGAAACCCGGATATAATGGTGATTTTTATAAAGATGAAAATGTTGACGATTTGGCTGATAAAATTCTTAAATGGGCATCAGCTTTAAAGGTAAACAAATCGAAATACCAGGAAAACTGCATAAATAGCATAAAGGAATATGGTTACCTGCCCGATGTGATGGCCAAAAAGTTTGTGCGTTTTTTGGAACAGAAAAAAAAATAGTCGCTCCCTGCTTATCATGCTGTCCGGGATTTCAAATCCAGGATTATTGAAAAAGAAAAAAGTACCAGTAACTTGTAGTTATTGTCTATAGATTTTTAAAGAGTGTTGTAAACATTTTTAGCACCTTTTCTTTTGAATAATGATCCTCAGCAACCCTCCGGGCATTTTGAGCAAATTGATCAAGGTTTTTAT
>DNTK01000203.1 GCA_003508755.1 Bacteroidales bacterium
TCATTATTCATTATTCATTATTCACAATCCATTTACAACTATAATTGATTGAACTCCACCTGCCCTATCTTGTTAGTAAGTGACTATATAAAACTATCTTTGATAGCTGTTATTGAATAAAAAAAACTTATGGACTTCGCAAACCTCAATGTATATAAACCCAAAATGGAATACCGCCGATTTGGGAAAACCGATAAAGATATAAGTGTTATTACGCTTGGCGGAATGCGGTTCAAGCATGGCTGGGATGACCCCCGCGATGAGATTCCTGATGATACTCTTGAGCAATGTAAAAATACCGTCGAAAAAGCACTGGCACACGGTATTAATCATATCGAAACAGCTTATGGCTATAAGAAAAGTGAACATGCCTATGGTATCGTGCTCAATGATGTTTTAAAAATACCGCGTGACTCCTATTACCTGATGACCAAGGGAAATCCTAAAACTGCTAAGGAAACCCGGGAGCTCATCGAAAAGCAAATGCGCGCATTAAAAACCGATTATTTCGACTTTTATGCCTGGCATGGGATGAATAATCAGGAATTATTTGAAACGGCATGTGCTAAAAATGGTCCGGTGGAAGAATTGCTTAAACTCAAAGATGAAGGAGTTATAAAACATATAGGATTCAGTACCCATGCACCGCTTGAGGTAATTATTAAGGCCATCGATACCGATTTATTCGAATTTGTAAACCTTCATTACTATTATTTTTTTCAACGAAACAAAGGAGCCATCGACCTTGCACAGACAAAAGACATGGGAGTGTTTATTATCTCGCCCAATGATAAAGGCGGGCAGCTTTTTAAGCCCCCGCAGAAACTTCGGGATTTAACTGCTCCGCTAAGTCCTCTTGAATGGAATGCCCGGTTCTGCCTTAGCAACCCGTCTATACATACCCTTACATTTGGATTGCCTGTTACGGCATCGTTCAATGATATCGATGGCATCTTTCCGGCTGCAGTTCCACTATCGGTTCAGGATGCTGCTATTAAACATAAACTCGACGAACAATTGTTGCTGGATCCGTATACTGGTTTTGATGGTTTTAGCATGGATAAGGATCCTTCAGGTATTAATATTCCGGAGGTATTACGATTCAGAAACCTTCTTCTATGTTACGATATGAAGGAATTTGGACAATACAGATACAATATGTTTAAAGAAGACGATAATTGGTTTCCGGGTGCCTTTCCTACCGAAGAAAATCTTAAGAAAGTTGATTTAAGTAAATGTCCTGAAAATATTCCGGTTATTGATATGCTGCGTGAAACACACCAGGCATTGTTTAAACCTAAAAAGAAGTGATAAAGTACAGAATAATACAAGTGCATAAGGGCTTTTATATTGACACTGAACAATAGCTCGCGTTATCGTCTTTGCTCTTTTGTTCTTTTGCTCTTGCTAAATATCTTATAGCCTTTCTCCGGAACCGGATCGAAACCACTGGTACCCCAAGGATGGCATCGAAGTACACGGTGAATGCCTAAATACAACCCCTTGATGGGTCCGTGGATTTTTAAGGCTTCGATGGTATATTGAGAGCAAGTTGGGGTATGTCTGCAACTCCTTGGAATTAAAGGGCTAAGTGAGTACTGGTAAAACTTGACTGGAAGGATTAAAAGCCACGAAAATGCCTTGCTGACTGATTGTATTATCTTATTCGCCACTGTATTCAACAAAATTTCGTTCGGTCTCATACAAAACAACCGACACATCCAATTTTTTATCAATCACCTTGCGTAACCTTTGCCAAATGACAACAGCAATGTTTTCTGCAGTGGGATTCAGATTCTTGAATTCTTCAACATCCAGATTCAGGTTTTTATGATCAAAAGGCAACAGAACCTCCTGCTTGATGTAATCCTTCAGGATTTTTAAGTCGATTAAGTAGCCTGTTTCCGGATCAATTTCGCCGGTTACCTTTACCACAAGGTCGTAATTATGACCATGGAAATTGGGATTGTTACACAAGCCAAATATTTCTTCATTTTTTGCTTCGTCCCAATCGGGTCGATACAACCGATGAGCAGCATTAAAGTGTTCTTTTCTACAAGCTGTTATGCGCATAACTTTTTCTTTAATAAACGTCTAAATCACAGATTTGTTTTAACTTGGGTAGTGTATAAATCTTACCCGAATAAATTTTTAATTATGATGGCTTCAAACATTATTTTTGGCATATTACGCCTTATCCCTTTCGTTATTGTTCTTATCGCAACCATTCTAATTTTGAACCAAACCAAATCTGCCGGTGCATTGCTCATGCTTATTGGTCAGGCTATAAATATAATTCCATTGATATTTGGATTAATCGGTCCTTTTCTGATGCATCAGTTCGAAATGAGTAGAATCCATACCGGTTATGCTGTTACAGGCGGAGTTAACTTTATTGGTGCTTTACTCTTAGGTATTGGTTTGTTGTTGCTGGCTAAGGATAACTTAAAGCCAAAGGAAACTGTAAAGTTTTAGTTCTTAGTTTTGAAGGTCTGGCAAGCGCTTTACAAACAGTATTAGGTCTTTCCAGTAATAGTCCCAACTGGAGTTATTGCCATCAATACTAACACCACCCGATACACAATGAATTACTTTAGGCTCGCCATTTTCATTGCCATAATAAATTCCGGCATGTTGTGTACGCCATTTATTGCCTTTGCGTCTGCCAAAGAAAATGAGATCCCCGGGTTTGGCTTCCTCAAGTGATAAAACTTTGCCAATGAGCTCGCTTTGCAACTGCGCACTGTGAGGCAAATCAATACCAATATGCTTATATACATATAGGACAAAACCCGAACAGTCAAACCCGGTTTTTGGGTCCTCTCCTGCCCAGCTATATGGAGTGCCCACCCACTTCGAAGCAAAACTTAGCAATGCGGTACGCAGCGAATCCGTTTTTGGAACCTGGTATTCAACAATTAATTCCGGTGCAGCTTGTTTTGTCTTGTAGTATCCCCAATACAAATCTAGTGTGTCGCTAAAAATTACCGCATACTGCTTCACAGCACTTTTTACATGAGAAGAAACAAACGCACTGTCGTTCCAGGAGCTTATGTATTGCTTATATCCAATTTTTAAGGAGTCAACCCACTCGGGATAAGTCTCAGATATTTTATTCAGATGCGTTGTGGATTGCTTCAAGTACCTGTATTGTTTTTTATCTGGCGTGTTATCAAAGTTGCAATAATGAGCATATGCTATTCGAGAAAGGTAATAATAGGGTATTACAGAAGAAGGCTCTTTGGATTTAAATTTTACCGCTGCTTTCTTACATTTTTCCAGGTTGCCTTTTTGAAAGTGCTTTTCAAGTTTACTTTCAATTTTGCCTTCAGATTGAGCAAAAGCTGTTTGAAACAGCAAGGTAAATATCAATAATGCTGCAAGCCTGTTTAAAAACTGAAATAAAAACATCATAGGAATAGAACGTAGAAATAGATTGAAATATTGAGTATTTCAGCACTGCATGACGTTTCCGTTAGCGATGGAAGCTTGTTGCAGCACTGCATGACGTTTCCGTCAGAAATTTGTAAAAGGCTTGGTGTGTGAACCCTATAAATCCTTATTAGATAGAATAACAAAAAGTAAACATACCCCCCCCCTGCCATACGTAAATTATATGTGCTTTTAGTAAGCATATAAACAAGTTAG